>JALOBF010000193.1 GCA_023228385.1 Bacilli bacterium | reverse complement strand
GCCAATTCCAAAACATTGATGCCTAAAGCTTCTAAAGAGGGGATAGCAATATCAGGAAAACGACAAGGCAAGGCGGGATAAGTACACTCTTTACAAATAGTGCAGGCTCCCGGACCAAGGGTCATATAATCACAGCCTTTTAAAATTGGTCTTATGTCTTTTAACACTGTTTCTGTTTCTTTGCGACCTTGCACCATCCCTTCCAAATCAAACGGATCTTCCAAATAGGCTATTTTTGAAAAAACAAATACATATTTATAACTTTTATATCGATTAATTAAGTTATATTGATTACCGATAGCCGGCGGGCACATCCAACTTCGGTTATACTTACCGCAATGATTTAATTTGCAACTATTAATAAGTTCTTCGGAAAATACCAGTTCGGCGGTTTTAATTACACGATACATATTAACTTTTTTATCTAATTTTTCAATTAATATTTGCTTCAACTTCACCCTCATTATTTAAAACATTGGATAATTACTCATTTCCAAATATCATTATATCACAAAAGTAAGCATTTTCATTATTATTTTTTGTTTTTTTGTCAACAAATGATTATGCTTAATAAAAAAAACATATCAGATAATGCTAATATGCCAAACTATAATTTCATCATACAATAAAATATCACAAACAGATTTATAAAAAAATGTAATACAAAAGCGCTCTAAAATACTTCTTTTAACAGTCATATAATTACCTTATTAGCTTTTTAGATATTCATATTAATAATGAATTAAACATTTGCGGTAGGGAAATTTATCGATCCGAACTTCATGAAGTAACACGGGATAAAGCAGAGCCCTTAACAACGTTTATCATATAAAGCATTTAAAAAAAAGTAATCACTTCCTAATCGCAGGAAGTGACTACTTTATTGTAAATGGGTAAACTCTTTTATTGTTCTTAAGATATTTTATGACCGCCTATAAAAATCATTCCTCTTTAACCACATATCATTTCAAAAGACGAAAAGTGTTATCAGCAAAAATCTTCATTATATTTATTTCTTATTTTTCAAAACTGTTTTTTATTTCATTAATATTAATATCATCTTCTCCTAATTCTATATAGAATCGCCCGGTAATTGGATCTTCACTTAAAATATAATGATGGAGGATAATATGATTATCATATTCATATAGATGATAACTGTTTAGTAGATTATTAGCTGATAAATAAAATATATGGTTGTTATCTATAGTCAAAACTTCTAATAATTGTTCACTAAATTTATAATAATAAACTAAATCAACCTTAAGGATATTAATATGAAGTTTGTTGTCTTTATATATTTGACATGAAACATTATCCTTAATAGTTTCTAAAATTATTATATCGTTTTCATAAGATAATGAGTACTTAACATTATCGATTTCAAAACTATGCTTATAGTTTTGATCAAATATCTCAAACTCATTTTGGATTTTTAAGATATTATCATAAATAAAATTAATATTTTGTAATTCTTGATTAACGTTGTATAGATGATTTTTATAGGCTTGTATTTTTTCTTCTGAATAATTTTGACTAATAAATGTTGCCGGAAAATATGATAAAACATCAACTTTATTAAACATATCGCCGATATTATAGTTATTTTCAGGACAAACATCATTATCTTTATTTTTATCGCTGTTAACTCCCAGAAACATAAATACCGCCAATAAGATAAAAACACTAAAAACTGAAACTAAAGTATAAAACACTTTAAGACCTTTAAAAGACTTAATTTCATCACAATTTTTGTTATCAAAAACAATTTGATTTTTAATATTATCTTTAATATCAGGAGCGATTAGGTTAAAGCGCTCTTTGATATCTTTTTTAATGTGTTTGACTGTCATCTAATCCCTCCTATTATAATAATTATTCTTCAATTTTCTTAAGGCTTTTCGATATAACCACAAAACCGTTCCTAAAGGTTTATTCATTGCCTTAGCTATTTCTCGGTGTTTTAGATTATAAACAATATATAAAATAACTACTTCAAACTCATCATCATCTAAAAACATCTTTAAGTCCTTGATTAAATCATAAGTGTTTTTGTTCTCAACACAAATTTCATTTGAAATATTATCATTATATTCAACTGATAGTTTTCTTTTATTATATTCATTAATTGCTAAGTTTCTGGCAATAGTCAATAACCAAGCTTTAAAATTATGACTGTAATATTTATCGATGTTATTATACATCCTTAAAAAAGTATCTTGCATAATTTCTTCACTTAATTGCCAATCTTTTAAAATAGATATAATTACGAAAAAAACTAAATCTTTATGCGTATTATAAATTATATCAAATGCTTCTTCACTGCCGGTTTTTAATTTTTGAACAATTAGGTTAATATTATCTTCATTGCGCATATTTTCACCTGCCTGAATATTAACCTAATTATATCACAATTTATTGTAAATAACTAACGGCTATTTATTTAATACCTATCATTTTCACTAATGTCAAGTCATTGTTCAAATCGTTTACTTGCACATTATTTTGAGAAATAGAATAAATATAATCATTAATTATTACGCCGCGGGTAATAAAATCTTCACCGCTATAACCTTTGATATTGCTAGAGTTAGT
>JALOBF010000101.1 GCA_023228385.1 Bacilli bacterium | reverse complement strand
AATAATAGTATTTTTTGATCATCCTCGTTGATTTGAAAAACATACATTCCTTGGTTTTGACAGAGATAGTTATCTACATATACCGGTAAAGCAAAAATATTTAATTTTTTATAATTTAATAAAACTTTATGATTATATTGTAATTCGGTATAGGAGTATTCACCTTCAATATGGTAAATGTCTTTTTCGATTGGTTCAGTTTCATTAGTAATATCAAATAACGATATTTTCACACCTCTATTAAGGTTATCAACTATATTGCGACCAACGCCAATTAATAAATTATCATTATACTTATGTAAATAATCGCTGACACCGGGTGATTTTAATTCACTGATAATCTTTAATTCATAAGGATTAGAAAAATCAATAATATATAAGGGATCAATATTTCTAAAAGTAACGACATAACCGCGTTCGCGTTCAAAACGAACACTATAAACTCTTTCGCCGATACCAATACCATCAATTTTAGAAATTATTTTAAAATCATCATTTAGAGATAAAACATAAGCTGCTGATTGTTGATTATAAGTAGTTACAATACGGAAATAATTATCGTATTCATCCATTGAAAATTGATTTAAAATTTGTCCAGGAATAATGTTTTGAGCCTTATAAACTAATTTACCTTCAATAATTTCAAAACGATAAACTAATGTATTATCATCTAAGGTATCAATATCAACATCGCCAAAACCGTTATTAAAATGCTTATAAATGGTATTAGCTACATATAAATTATTTCTAGAAGCATAAACTTTTGAAAAGTTTCCTAAATAAGCTTCTATATGGGCCGCGTCTTGATTAGTAATATTAAACGATAATAAAAGATTATAACCATAAAAATGTTCAGTGCCGCCACAGATTTTAATTTGATCAATAGTTAATTTATGAAGCTTATTATCAATAACACTATCCGAATACTCCGGAATATAAACCTTTTTAGTATTATAATCATAAGTATTGGCTCTTAGTAAAAAGTAAATATCATTATCAATCATTCGGCTAGATACATATCTACCGGAAGGAATAGACACTTCTCTGCTTAAGGTTATTTGGCTTTTATTAGTAATATCAAAAACCTTAACCGAAAATTCACCCATTCTATAGCATAAACAATCGCGACCTAAAATATAATCAACATGATATTGATAATCATCCTTAAGTCCGATTACCACTAAATAATTTTCATGCAAATACATCTCACTGGGATAAAAGTCGTCGTATTGATATTTAAATACTTCATTATTATTAGTATCAATGATTACAACTCCTAAATAATTAGCAATATAAATATACCTACCGTCATTTTTCACCACATCAGCTTCATCGACACCGGTTACTTGAATATTAGTGGTACTGTAATCTTCATTAGCACCGGCTTCGGGTATTGCATCATTATTCGCATCTTTGTATGATTTGGGTTTTAAAAAATCAAACAAAGAAGTTTTAGGTTTCAACAATCTTTTCAACTCAGAATAAGATGATATACTTTGAATTTCATAACTGTCTTTATTATAATTTCCTTTTATATTACAACCGCCTAAAACTAAAATACTTAAAAATACAGTAATTATAATGATTAATTTTTTCATATGTGATTATCCTTTCTATTCAACTAACATAACAGTGAATTTATATATTTTTATTGGTACTTTTGAATAAAAAAAATAACTGTCTTTAATCGACACTTATTTTTTAAGATTTTAGAAGAATACACTTCTAGATTGCTGTTTAACCTCTTGCGATGCGGTAAAAGGAATTCTCGTTGTATAACCCGCTTTAGCAGCAACAATCATTTTGGCCGGCCACGAATTAATATCTTGGTTCCATTGTCTGATTGTATCGTTATAAATTTCTCTGGCTGCCGTTATTTCTTTCTGCAAATAACTGTTTTGTTGCATCGCATCGGCAACTGCTTTATGCGCCTTTAAATCCGGATATGCTTCAAACGCAACATTAATTCTAGAATAAATCGCATCAAGATCCTTTGTCACTTCATTACGACTAATATCGTTATTTACACCGCCGCGGTAGGCCGCTACCGACTTCATTACATCCTTATCTAAATCAATTGCTTTATTAATAAGGCCGGCAACATTTTGCAAAATCATAACGCGTTGTTCTAAATAATTATCGATTTGCGATGCATTATGCTGAACCTTTTGCTGCAATTTTCTAAGATAATTACTAGCACTAATCTTTACAAACAGAAAAATCAATCCCGGAATAATGCCTAATACCCATAAAACAATTTCAAATATCACAGAACCAACACCAACTTTTATTGGTATTTGCTTGTCAATGACATTTACATCACGTCCATCCGGATTTACCGGAGATGTTAATTCATCCAATTCATTAGCCATATAAATATCCTCCCTTATTATTATTTTATTTTTTAGATTGAAATAAAATCTCATCAAATGATTGGTTTATTTGATCGTTATATTGACTTTTAGTAATAAAAGCAAGCAATGATTTTCTGAATATAAAACTCTCACTCGATTTAGCAATATTTTGTATAAAGGTTTGCCAACTTTGATTACCATACTTATTATTAATAAATTGTGAGCGATTAATTTTATCAGCCGCTTTTACAACAACATTAGAGGTACGATCGACCGGGATATATTCAACCCACGGCACCGGTACCCTATGATATTTGCCGTCACCGCCGCGCACACTAACATACTCTACCCGTTTAACCCCCTTAAATCCATATGCAGTAACCGCAATTACATCATAATCTTTTCCTGAACTGACAATATTAGTTTTTAAAATGTTTTTTGTAATTGACTCCGGATGTTTAAAATGCGATTCTTTTAAATAATTAGCGATAGATTCGTGTTCCCAGGAACAAACATTATAATAATAATTATCATCATCGTAAATAAATTCTTGAGGTTGATATTGTTGATAAAGGGGAATTGCAAGAATGGGTGCCATTGCAAAATAAAAATCTTTAAAAAATTGAGTGTTATAATTATTAAAAATTTTTTTTGAAGCCGCCAGTTCATAATTAACATACCGGGATGGATCCAGTGATAAATCAATATTGTTTAAATGATTGGGATAAATAAAATTAAGACGTTTTCTTTTGATAAATGACCAATTATCGCCGTAACCAACCGATTGATCTTTTATTAATTTAATAATTTGCTTTTGAGCAAGCGGGGTAAAAAGCAATCTAAATTGAACTTCATTATCGCGATCAAGCGCATTAAACAAAACTTCAAACTCGGAATTTGCCATTGCGGTAAACCCATCAATTAGAGCTACCGATTTTCTTGCCAATTTTTCAATTTTTTTGCCTTCTTTATTCACTTTCCTGTCAATTTGTTTTTCACTTAAACCACTGACATTTGATGGTCTTCTACTAAATGATAAATCGGGGGCAGCATCATTGGCATAAATAATAAATGAATTTGAGGAATAGGTGGGATATGGTTTAGTGACCGAGGCTCTGAGTACTTCTGTTTTGGTTTCATAAACAGTTTTTCCGTCAACTTCCCTTGATACAATCCAACTAATCGTTAACGATCCATAATATATTTTAGTACTCATACGAAAATTGAGTGTCCGCGCTAATAAAAAGGGATTATTAATAATTTCACCGCTTTGAATATATAACACTGAATTCTTTTTATCCGTATTATCACGCAAACCATATTTGCGGTTTAGATAAACAAAGCGTCTTTTATCAAAATAAGGATCAAGTTTAACTAATGGTATTGTTTTTTGAATTAATGTAGCGGTCATTGCCCAATCATACAAATTATTAAGCGGCCGCATTTGTTCCCATGCCTTTTGATATAAATCTTTGACTTTGTCATTTAATTCTGCGAGGTATTCATCTAAATTTTTAATGGTTTTATTCGTTTTAAGTGTAATTAATAAAATCAACCCAATGCCACAGAGTGCACAAGCAATCCCCATTAATAGATTAATATATGGTTCTAAAGCATTATTTTTTTTAATATAAGTATAAATTAACAATACACTTGCCATAAAAAATATAACTGTTAAAAATATTAAAAAATTTCTAAATCCGATTTTTATTCGATATTTTGTTTTAACTTTAGAAATTACTTTTTCATTTAGCCTAATCTCTTTAACTGTATCAATATTCTCTTGTTCGTCTATGCCTGATTGTTTTATTAAATCTTCAAAGAACGCTTGAACATTTCTCGCATGTTCTTCTTGATATTGATTTTTATACAAATCCAGTGGTTCATAGATATTGTCTATCGGCTGCATCCTAATACTCTCCCACTTTCAACTGTAAATTAAACTTATTTTAACACTATTGTCTAATTGTGTCAATATAATTGAAAATTATAGCAAAAAAGAGAGAATTTTTAAAAAAGTACCGTGACATTAATTAAAAATAAAAACTACATTTAAGTAAACAGAATGTAGTTTCTTGCACAACGAGAATTATTCGATTACATCAACTGGTACAATAACTTTAGAATCCATGGTAGCTTTAATTATTTGTCACCGGTTGAATACAAACAACTCTCTATATAAAATTTGTATTAAAAAGTGTCACCAATCCAGTAAGGATATATCTTCTCTTGCATAAATTTTCCTAAGAGAGTAGTATAGTTGCTTTATTGATTCATAATCAAGAATATTATTTTTTAATTTTATGTATTCATCTATTTTGCTATATTTATGAAGTAAATACGAAAGAAAATTTTTGTTTAAATCATATGAAAAAACCGGGCCATAAATCTAGGTTCTGCATTTTTTAGTGATTGTTAAACAAATTCGTGTAATTTTTGTTTTAAGGATAAATCCAATTGGATTTGATTTGTAATATAATTGTTGAAACTATCATGAATTAAAGCTATTCTTTCATCCCTAATCTCAAATAAGTATGGATAATAATCAATAAAATCAAATAATTCATTCTTTTTGTCGTCTAATAAAAATTCCAATTCATCCTTCATGAAGAAAGTCGAAGATAAAGTGAAAATACTAAGTTTACTTTTGAACTTAATATTATTTATCACGATTGAATAATATTCTGTTAATTCTGAAATTTTACCATCATGAGCAAGTCTTCCATTCTTAAACCATTCAGATGTAACAAAGCTTGCTATAATTGGATAACCATGTGATATTTCATATATTTTAGTAAACAATGAATAATCTTCTATTCCCTTTTGTTTTAGGTATTCTTTAGTTTCCTCAGGTGACCAATTCTGTAATTGATAAATTGGATATTCTATTTTTTGGTTTAAGGGTCTTGTAAGAACAACTACTCTCCCACTTTTTGTTTTATTAATTTTATCAATAAAGTCAAAATAATACTGAATTTGAATAGGGTTATAGTTTTCAACATGATCTAGTCCATCTATATAAAACACTTCGCCGTTTGAATCAAATTTAGATATTATTTCTTCTTCTGTTCTTAAACGGCCCGAACCAAACAACTTCAAAGATAATTGGTTTAAAAAAGTATTGTAGTTTAACCTGTCAATTCTCTCTGGATCCTGATTTCTAATCCAAAATCTATACAATTGCGTTTCAGGAACCTTAAGTTCGTTTACAAGATGACTTTTACCTACACCAGGTTTTCCAACAATGAAGAGTACTTTCTCGGAGTTAACTTCTGGATTTCTTATAAGAATAGTTTTTTCCAATAAATCAGACGAAATAAATTCCAAGGTTGGAAGTTCATTTTCAGTAGCCACACAAGAATAATAATCTGTAAATTTTCTATCTGCCAATGATATTAATTGATTTATCCTAGATGGCAAAAAATTTGAGAATATATAACCGCTGATC
>JALOBF010000063.1 GCA_023228385.1 Bacilli bacterium | reverse complement strand
CGAAGCCGACGGGAAAGTAACCGTTGACTTCAGTAAGGGCGCCGGCAAAGAATGGGCTTTTATTAAGACCGTATTTGAAGCGGATCTTTCCAATCATAATACGATTATTCTTAAGGTTAAAGGCACCGTCGGTCAACAGCTGCTTGTAAAGCCGAACGATAAAAGTGCTTTTGAAAAAACCATTGATTTTACCGGCGAAGAACAGGAAATCGTCTTTACCTTAACGGAAGCCCCGAAGATGATTTTAATGTTTGCCGATCCCTTTAACGGCGCCTTAACCGGTTCATTTGAAATTATCAGTGCCAAAGTCGTTTATGTTCCTGCCGATTATGATTTAACCGAAGGCTGGATATCGAATGATGCGGGCGTTTATGTCTTTGCCTCCCAAGAAGATGATTCGGTTAAAGTCAGTTATAATAAAGGCGATAAAGAATGGGCCTTTATGAAGCATGAGCTTGAAGGGGCCGCCGAAGGACTTAATACTTTAACATTAGTTCTGAAAGGCGTGGCCGGAAAATCGGTAATGCTGAAGCCGAACGATAACAGCGCCCTTGAACAAACCGTCACCTTTACCGGTGAGGAGCAAGAAATAGTGATTGCGGCGGAAGCTTTTACTTTAATGATGATGTTTGCGGAAGCGGGAACTAAAGATGTTTCCGGCGAGTTTTATATTGTCAGTGCCGTTTTAAGTTATGTTTCTTAATACGACCGTGGATTAGAATGATAGGAGCTTCGGCAATGTCGAAGCTCCTAATAAATAAATTATACGGTAATAATTTTTTCTTAGGAGTTTATATGGTAGATAAAGTTTTAATGCAGGAAGCATATAATTGTTATCGTTTTTTAATTGAACATAGTAATTTTAAAGAAAACTCAAACGGTTACGGCTTGACCCTCGACCGAACCAATAATAAAGTAAAAGCGACCATTGCCGGCAGCGGTTTTATGCTTTCCGCTTTGGTAATCGGTGCGGTTAACGGGTGGGATGACTCCGAACTTAATCGCAAGCGTGCCCTTTCTACAATTAAAAATTTTTATGATAACATCCCTAATTTTTATGGAATGTTTGCTCATTATTTAGATTATTCGACCGGCAAACGTTATCAGAAATGTGAGTACTCAACCATTGATACCATGCTGCTTGTTAACGGGATGCTTGTTGCCGACAGTTATTTTTCCTGTCCGGATATCAGTAAATATGTTGATAAAATATTTTCGCGTATTGATTGGAATAAATTTATTTTTAAATATAATAATCGCTATATGATTCGAATGGCTTATAACGATATTCGCGGCGGCGATTATTTACGGAGAATAAGCAAGGGTTGGGTTTTTCAATGGAGTATGATGGCGGAGCAGCTCTCGATGTATTTGTTGGCGGCGGCCAGTCCGGCGGTTTCTCCGAAAAGATCACAGGAACTTTTTTTAGGCTTTGAGCGGACGGTCGGCGGTTATCGGAATTATCAGTTTGTTTATACACCATTGGGGGCGCTTTTTGTGCACCAATATTCACATGCTTGGTTTGATTTCAGACAATATTATGATTTCGTCGGCTATGATTGGTTTAATAACAGTGTTCAAGCTACATTGGCCAATTATGCTTATTGCCAAGATCGAAAACGCGATTTTTTAACTTTTGCGGCCGGTTTATGGGGACTTTCATCTTGTGACGGCCCGCGCGGCTATAGCGGATACGGAGCTCCTCCGTTTACGACATATGAACGAATTAATGAATTTTCGGAAAGAACCGACGGTACCGTTGCCGTTTATGCTATTTTAAGTTCATTGCCGTTTTGTCCGGAATTAGTAAAATCAACTGCCGATACTATGACAAAAAACCATCCGGAATTGTCCGGTTCATATGGGTTTTATGATAGCATTAATCTGGATGCTAATTGGATTTCAAAAGATTATTTAAGCATTGACAAAGGGATCAGTTTATTAATGATTGATAATTATTATTGTGGAACCAATTGGCATTATTATATGAAACATCGGTTAATAAAAAATGCAATAGAAAAACTGGCTTTTATCAGAAAAGAGGAATTTAATGTCGACAATTAAAGATATAGCAAAAAAGGCGGGTGTTTCAATTGCAACGGTATCATATGTTTTAAATAACGATCCAAGGATTTCCGAAGAAACCGCCAGCCGGGTTCGTCAAGTGGCCGAGGAAATGAATTATCTGGCTAGCGGGATCGCTAAAAGTTTGAAAACAAAAAAAACTCATAATATATTAATATTTATTCCTGAATTTGGCGGTCCGATTTATCAGGAAATTTTAGAGGAAATTCATCAGGCTTTAAAAGCCGCCGAATACCGAATGATTGTATGTAATGGTGATTTGGCAAACGAAATGCTTTTGGAACGGCAGGCTGATGGTGCGATAGTGCTTGATATTTCGGTATCGCCCGATTTATTGGAGAAAATAGCCAAGACCGGGTTTCCAATTGTTGATTCGCGAAAAGTATACCAGAAAGATTCCCGGATTATCGCCAGACAAATGGATGGTTTTACCCCCACTTATGAAGTGATCAAAACGGTAATCGGCGAAGGATATCGTAATATCGGTTATATGCACGGCAGTGCCGAATCACCCGATAACACTAAGCGATATAACGGTTTTCATCAGGCATTAAATGATGCCGGCATTAAACCTTTTTGTGAATTGAAAGGTGAGTTTCGGGAAAAGAACGGTTATCTTGCCATCAAGAATTATTATGAACAAAAGCAGCCGCTCCCTGAAGTTTTGTTTTGCGCTAATGACGAAATGGCCATCGGCGTAATTAATTATTTTAATGAGATTGGTCTGACTTTGCCGGACAGTCTTAAAATCATCGGTTTTGATAACATTCAACTTGGTTGTTATGTAAAACCGACTTTAACCACGGTCGATATTAATCGTGCGGAATGGTCGCGGATGCTGGCCGAAACCATTGTCGGGGCGATTGAAGATTGCCTTGACAAAGTACCAAAATATCATCCGAAATATCGGATTATCAGGAGAGAATCTTTTTAAAAGGAGCGTGTATGAGAAAAACATTTAATTTTTTATTATTTTTACTTTTATTTTTGGCATTATTCGGATGCAATGGCAAAGACGATAAAATTGTGATTCGTTATGCCAACTGGAATCTGGGTACCCCTCAATCAATCGACACCAACATGGAACGCCTGATGATAAAAGAGTTTATGAATAAGTATCCGGAAATCAAAGTTGAGATTATTGAACGGCCGAAAAAACCCGGCACAAATGATGATGTTTCCTGGACTGATTTTCTTGCCAGCCGGGCATCAATTAAATCGTTACCCGATGTTTTTATGGCCGATAATATTCCTTATTATATAATCCAGGATTGGGCCTATAATTTAACCGATTTAGCAAAAGATGACCCGGAGTTTCTAAATATCAGCAGCGATATTCGTGATGTTATAACCTATAACGGAAAAATCATGGCAGTACCTTGCGCCGTATTTTATGCCGGATATATTGTCAATAAAACGCTTTATAACGAGCGTTATCAGGATTATCCGACGGTAACATCGACTTTCGACGAATTAATAACGCGAACAAAAGCGGCGGCCAATCATGCCAGCAATAATAATACCGGTGTTGTCGGGCTTGAAGGTATCGAACATATTCTCCATTGGTATCCGGCCCAGCTTAATTTGGATTACGGATGGTTTACACTGGCGGAAGACGGTTTTCACTTGGATTCATCCGAGTTCACATCAACCATAGAAGCTTATCGCGAGTTGCAAACCGATTCGACTTTTGTTCTTGAAGCCTTACAATGGGAAGCCGCTCAGGAAGAGTTAGGTATTGATATCGGTAATATTTTTCCGGAAGGCGACCCTTTTAATAACGGAAATATTTTATGCAAATGGTTTTATTCCTGGGATTTCGGTTGGATTCAAACCCGCATCAACAATGACGAGTATACCTGGGATATGGATTTTATCGGTACTCCGGTTGTCAACGATAATAAACGCGTGCCGATTGTTGCCGATTTCTTTACCGTTGCCGCCAACACCAAATATCCCGAAGAAGCCTATCGGTTGGCTAAATGGATGGGATTCGGGAAAGACGGATATAGTAAAAGACTGGAATTAAGCAAAACCGTAAGCGGGATTAATCAAGTCAATTTCCCGCCGATTCAAGCCGATAAAGATTTATTGGATGAATATTTTTCTCTTTATCCCAATTTTACCGGATTAAGGACGATTATCGAAAATAAAACGGTAATTGTCGAGCCGCCTAAATATCTGCCTGGTTACAATGATGCCCGTTACGGGGGAACTTATGATGCCGAAAATACAATGTTTCAAATAATTGAAAAATTACGTTTCGGTGAAGTATTACTGGCGGATATTGCGGAGCAATTAAACTCTCGAGCCAATGCTTTGTATAATGATGCAAAATCGCAATTCGACGATGCAATTGCCCAAAGATAACGGGAGGGGAATCCTTCTTAGGATTCCCCTTTCTTAAAATGAGGAGAATTTATGAAAATAAAAAATCTGAAAAGAATACTATTTTCAACCATATCAATTATTATTATTGCCTCGTTATTTTTTATATTATTTCCAAAAGACGAAATCGCCCAACCGCAAATTCATCATATCAAGCCGGTTTCCGTCGCCGGATACTATTCCGAATATTTACTTGAATATAAAGATCAAGCGACCCCGGAACAATGCTATTATTTGCCCGCTTCAATGTTTAATCTCAGCGAAGGTGAAAACTTAACCGATGATTATTACCATTGGCAAAATAATGTCGCTCTTTCCTTTACCCTAAAAATAGAAGCTGCCGGTTGGTATCTTATTTATTTTAATTATCAATCGCAAAGCACATCGCCTTTACCGGCGGAACTGGCAATTTCATTAAACGGAGAAATACCTTATTATGAAGCGACCCGAATTACCCTTGATAATTTATGGCAGGATGTTTCATCCGAGGCGGCGCTTGACCGGTACGGTAATGATGTTGCCCTCCGGCAAAAGCCTTATTATAAATGGCAAACGGTCCCCTTGGCCGACTCGGGACGTTTATACGCTTCCGGACTGAAGTTTTATTTGGAGAAGGGCATCAATCAATTTGCGGCGAAAAAGACAAACGGTGATTTTTATTTAAAAGAAATTATCGTAAGGACCGAGCCCGCCTGCCCCGACTACGAAAAGTATTTAATGCAACATGATAAAGTTATCCCAACGGGACGGTGGCGGTACGAAGCAGAAAATACCGAATATAAAAACTCATCGGCGATTATTCGCGGAACAATCCGCGATGTTGGGGTATTACCTTTTTCGGTAACGAAATTAAAATTAAACGTATTAGGAATTGATTCCTATCAGACGCCGGGAGAAGCCGTAACCTGGAAAGTTGATGTGCCTCAGGCTGGTTATTATTGCTTGTCGTTTAAAGCAAAACAAAGCCGTCAATATACAACCTCTTATCGCAGTTTATATGTTAACGGTCAGCTGCCTTTTCGCGAAGCTGATAATATACCGTTTTCTTATCACCGCAACTGGCAAAATATTACCTTAAGCGATGAAGAAGGCCAGCCCTATCTTTTTTATCTTAAGCCCGGTGATACCATTACCTTGGTTGTTTCCGGCGAATTATTCACCGATATATCTTTAAAGTTGCGGGAGATTGCCGGCGAAATAACCGAACTGGGCCTTAACGTTACAAAATTAACTCATAATAATATTGATAAGGGTATTGACTGGAATATGCTTGAGTATTTTCCCGATCTTCGGTCAACCCTTGATTCATGGATTTATGAACTTAAGGATATAAAAGTGGCCTTAAGAAATTTATATGGCTTTAAATCAAAAGCGCAAATTATTCAGGACATTAATATCGCAATCGATAAAATAAAAAAAATTGCGAAAAACATAGATGAATTACCGCGACGGCTTAGTCTGTTGTCGCAAGGGCCGGCCAGCGTGGCTCAGCTTCTGGCCAATCATGTCGATTCGGTTTGTGCGCAGCCTTTGATTCTTGATGCAATATTTATTCATGATAAGACCAGTCGCCTGCCGGGCGCGAACGGAACTTTATTTAAAAAATTGCAAGTCAATATCAGTCGTTTTTTTCGATCATTTTTCGATCAGTCCTATCAAAACAAAGCGGATTCCGATGAATTGGAAGTTTGGGTCAATCGGTCGCGGCCGTATGTTGATTTAATTCAAAAAGTCGTTGATGATGCCTTTACCCGGGAGTCCGGAATCAAAGTCAAAGTTTCATTGATCAATAACGACAGTAAATTAATACTGGCCAATTCGGCCAATCGCGGTCCTGATATTGCCCTCGGGGTATCCGCCTGGATTCCCCACGAATACGGAATGCGGGGAATGCTTAGTGATTTAACGCAGTTTTCTGATTTCGGCGAGGTGATTTCCGTTTATAATCCGGAACAACTGGTCCCGATGATATATGACGATAAGTTGTTTGGATTACCGGAAACCGAAAACTTTTATGTCTTGCTTTATCGGAAAGATATTTTGGAAAAACTGAACCTGGCGGTACCGGATACTTGGGATGATGTTATCGCGATGTTACCGGTCTTGAACCGTTATGGCATGAGTTTTTATTTGCCTTTATCCAGTATGAGCAGTACAAAATCGTTTGATGCGACCGCGCCTTTTATTTTTCAGTTCAGCGGGAAGTTGTATGGCGATGACGGTTTTTCCGGAGCGATTGACGACGAGAGAACGATTGCCGCTTTAACCCTGATGACTGATTTTTATCGTCAGTACGGCATTCCCCATCAGATACCCAGTTTTTTTAACAGTATCCGCCAGCAGACCGTGCCGATTGGTATCGCCGATTTCGGGACATATCTGCAACTTATTAATGCGGCCGCCGAAATAAGGGGATTATGGGATATTACCCCGGTGCCGGGGGTTAAAGATTCACCCGGTGCGGTAAATCGGTCAATGCCGGGGGCCCAACAGGCCGGTATTATCTTTAAGAAGAGTACGCGGCAACAAGAAGCTTGGATTTTTCTGAAATGGTGGATGCGGACGGACATTCAAATGTTATTTGCCGATACAATGTTATATACTTTAGGCAGTAAGTATTTATGGAACAGTGCCAACTTAGAGGCTTTTAGCGGCCTTAACTGGCATGAAGGGCATAAAGCGGTAATCCTTGAACAATGGAGTCATTTAAAAGAAGTGCCGAAAATACCCGGCAGTTATATGGTGGAAAGAGAACTAAGCAATATTTGGAATAAAGTAGTTTATGATGATGTTAATTTAAGAAGTGCGGTTAGCAATTCGCTCCTTACCATCAACAAAGAAATAAACAGGAAAATGAAAGAGTTTGGTTATCTTGATAATGCCGGTAATAAAATTAAAGAATATCGTATTCCCAGTACCGATGTGGTAGCAAGGTGGTTAGACCATGAATAATTCGGAAGTTTTAAAATTAAAAGCTAAAAGCAATCAGAAAAGAAAAAAAGATGATATTGCCGCTTATTGGTTCAGTTTGCCTTATGTTTTACTTTTTTTGACTTTTATCGTTATTCCGATTGTCCTTGCGGTTTTTCTTTCTTTTACTTCTTATGATATGGTCGGGGTTCCCAAACTTATCGGATTAAATAATTTTATTTATTTATTGACGAGCGATAATGAATTTATGCGTATTATTTTGCCGAACACGATTAAATTTGCCGTTATTGTCGGTCCGGGGAGTTATATTTTATCATTTATCATGGCTTGGATTTTAGCTCAATTTCCCCATCGCTTACGGACGGTACTCGCCATCATTATCTATTCGCCTTCTTTAACCGCCGGAGTAACAATGACGGTTATTTGGCGGGTATTCTTTGCCGGGGATGCCAGCGGTTATCTGAATCAAATCTTAATGCGCCTGGGGCTGATTATTGAACCGATTGCTTTTTTGCAATCGCCCGATTATTTATTTACGATAATGATTATTGTAACCTTATGGGGCAGTATGGGGATTGGGTTTCTGGCGATGCTGGCCGGTATTCTTAACGTTAATCGCGAACTTTATGAAGCGGCTTATATCGACGGAATGAGCAATCGGTATCAGGAAATTATGTATATTACGATTCCTTCAATGAAACCGCAAATGCTTTTTGGCGCCGTAATGGCGATTGTCAATACTTTCAGCGCCGGTGTCATCGGCGTTCAGTTGTCAGGATCTAATCCGACCCCTAATTATGCCGGTTCACTGATTGTTAACCATATTGAAGATTATGCCTTTTTAAGATATGAAATGGGTTATGCCGCGGCCTTATCTTTAGTTTTATTGTTAATGATTAATCTTTTCAGTAAATTATCCTGGAAATTATTCGGGGTAAAGGAGTGATAAGAATGGCCCGAAAAAAATCTTTTATTAAAACGAATCCCGATCGGTTCCGTCTTAATCAACTGC
>JALOBF010000062.1 GCA_023228385.1 Bacilli bacterium | reverse complement strand
GTTTCTAATTCGATGGATCTTTTTCTTCTTTCGATATTATGCCAGATGCCGTTCATTAATATCGTAACCTGATTAATGTCAGTATCATCATATCCGTAAGGTTTATTGGCAAGACCGACAACCGCCAAAATTTTCCCTTCAATAATGATGGGGATGGTCATAAAATTAAATAAGCGGACATGACCCTGCGGATACCCTTTTTTATGGCGGGGGTAAGCAGGATAATCATTTATAATTAGCGGTCGGGCTTGGCGGATAACCTCACCCCATAAACCAACTTCATTTAATCGTCGTATGTTTATGCTCTTGCTAAGTTCGCAATCAGATAGGACTCCTAGCGACCACGAATTAAGCGTAAACTCTTCTTTTTCTTCATTATAAAGATAAACATACCCGTATTCGCTTTCGGTTAGTTTAATTGTTTGATTTAACACATAATCCAGTTGTTCCTGAATGGAAGTATAATTACGCAAAATTGCCGAAAGCAAAATTTCATTACGAAATGAAGTTTGTTCCAACTTTTTTTGATTGATAATTTGTTCGGTAATATCGGTTATAAAAGCACCGACCCCAACCGTTCCCGTTGGCAAAACCACCGGGAATTTCTTGGTTTCATAAAATCGGTTGTGCCAACGTATTTCACAATTCACCGTCTTTTTATCTTGCAAAACCGATAAGTCCGATTTTCGTTTTAAACCGATGAATTCTTCATCGGAAATAGCGGCATCATCAAAACCGATAATAGCGTCCGCTTTAAGATGATAAAAATCTTCAACCGCCGGATTTATAAAAAGATAACGTAAATTTTCATCTTTAAGATAAACGAGGCTGTTTTCAGTATGAGCAAATGTCCGGATAAAATTACTATACAATTGCAAATCTTGATGTTTATTCTTAAGACTCTTTATTTTAAATGATGCGATTAGGGCATAAATCGCCCCCAGCAAAAATAATAAAGACAGTATAATCAGTGCTATATCGTTAATTAAACAAACAGCATCGATAATACCGATGGGAAAAATAACTCCAATTTTCTCAATAAATGCAACCAACATTTGACTTACCTATATCATTATTCATATTTTAAAACTTTTTCAATAAAAACCCGGACAATTTCCGGATCAAATTGGGTACCGGCATGATCCTTCAATTCCGTAATTGCTTCCTTTTTTGAAATCGCTTTATGATAAATGCGATCTTCGGTCATCGCATCATAAGCATCGGCAACGGCAAGAATCCGCGAGTGCAGCGGAATTGTTTCACCCTTTAATCCCACGGGATATCCGGAACCGTCCCAACGTTCATGATGATATAGAATATAAGGAGCGATTTTTTTTAAATCAGGTGTTGCCATCGCAATCTGATATCCGATTCGCGGATGCTTTTTAATTTCCCCCCATTCCTTTTCATCTAGTTTCCCCGGTTTATTTAAAATATTGTCATTAATACCGATTTTACCGATATCATGTAACATTGAAAAAATTTCAAGATCGTTTAATTCACTACTTTTTAAAGCAAGATATTTACCGATTTTTTTAGTATATTTAATTAATCTTAAACTATGAGCTTCCGTTTCCTGACTGCGGGCAAATAATGCGGCTTTTAATAAAGACAATACCGAAAAATGAAGACTTTTATTTTCTAATAGTTTATTTAAAAACATTTTATCTTCGGCGGTTTTAATAATGTTCTTAAATGAAATATCTTCATTTTCTTTGGTCGCATAACCAACAGAAAGGCAAAGGGTCATTTGCTCGCCAAAGGTGTAGCGATTCTTGCCGTTAAACGCGGCATTAATTCTACAAGCAATTCTCTCCGCGGCGCGGGATGATGTATGGGGCAATAATATTCTGAACTCATCATCACCGGTTCGGGCCAAAACATCATTTTCCCGGCAGACCGATTGTAACCAGTGACCGATTACAATCAAGGTGCGATCTCCTTGCTCATAACCTAATGTATCATTGATTTTTTTCAGCCCATTGATATCAGTAATAATAAATGAGAGGGGAAAATACTCCGGACAATCCAATTCTTTGATTGTTTGTTCAAAATAACGACGATTGTAAAGATTGGTTAATGGATCGTGATTGATTAGGTATTCGATTTTACTTTCCCGCTGTTTACGATTAGTAATATCAATAATCAATCCTTCCAAAGCAATAACCTGGCCGGCTTCATCAACAACACCTTGCCCTTGTTCATAAACCCATTTTATTTCGCCGTTAGCGGTTTTAATCGGATATTCGAGTTTAAATATCTCCCGTCCTTTAACGGTATAATCATATTTATCTTGAATATATTTACGATATTCCGCTAAAATAAAACTATTAAAAGCAAGAGTGTGATTATTGATTAATTGTTCCGGCTGATAACCGGTCAGCTCATAACAACCGGAAGAGACAGTTTGTAAGGTCCGATTACAATCGAAACTGGAGCGATAAGCCATGCCGTGCAGATGGGAAAGCAGCAGCGAGTTACTGCGCCTTATTTCTTGGAATTTGGTCTCAATCAGCATACTATCCGTGATATCTTCAAAAATACATAAGTAATAATCTTTCTTGGAATCAAACGTTTTAAACGATATGACCGACAGTTTAACCCAAACTATCGTATCGTCGGATTTAATATATCTTTTTTGAATGGTATAACTGCTTATTTCCCCGCTTTTTAGTTTATTGTGTTGCTCACAAATAATATCAATATCCTCAGGATGAGTATAACCCATCCAACCGAATTCCGTTATTTCATCATGCGACCGACCGATAATCCGTGATATCGTGGCGTTGACGTAAAGGATTGTTTGCCCATGATTTTCACCAAAAACAATCCCGAACGGAAGTTTTTCCAGAAAATTCTTAATGAGATCTTGCTGTTCCTTGATTTGATTAGTCTTTTTTTTCAGTTTAAATAATATCCGTACACTAAATAATAAAGTAAGAAACAACAAAAGTATCAAGCCAATAATGATAAAGATTTGGATAAAATAAAGATTCTCCCAGATTCGTATCTGATAATCAATCCGTAAAAACAACTCGCCGTCCATCGCGGCAAACGGTATCAGAAGAGAAAACCGATATGAAAGTAAATCTTTTTTATTATTGTTTTTTATTAATACCGGTTCAATTTGCGGCCGGATATGATAAAAATCTGCTTGGACTTGCGCATCGAATTCGGGAATACTATCCAAAGCGGTATCGATTACCGTAAATAGCCGGTTATCAATCACTTTATAAATGGCGATATAGGCAATGTCACGATTTTTATCAGCAATATCAACCAATAATGCTTGTAAGTCTTGATATTCGGCTTTATCTAAATCGGAACGGGAGTATTCAAAAGTAGAAAAAACGGGTTTAGGAACAACTGTTTCGATTGTTTCGCCGATTCGGATTGACTCTGCACGAATATTTTTGATGCCCTTTTCGCATAAATTCCTTAAAAGAACTATCGTTAAAAGGATTATGGTAAAAATTATTATGCCAATTAAGAAAACGGAATTTTTTATTGTTTTATGGTGATAATTTCTCATCATGCCTGCTCTTCCATATAATTTTTCTAGAAATAATTCCCTTTGACTAAGTATAACATATATCTACTGATTTTTCCACTTTATTTAATAAAAATACAAAAAACCCAGTCTAATCTGGGTTTATAAGTTGGCATTTCTTGCCTGGTTATAAAGATAACTGACAACATTGCGCATTCCCTCATAATGCGTTTCGATGTCTTCAACAATTCGAAATTGATTTCGGGCTCTATCGATATTTTGCTCTTTATATGCTGCCTTATAAGTCTTATTACCGCTAAAATAATCATTTAAATATTTTAGACCGTTTACCAAAGCCATTATTCGCGTGGCATCGACGATATAATCAATTTCCTTTTGGGTAATAAGTCCGGATGCTTCTTCAAAATATCCCTTTAGAAATGCTTTGAAAAAACTAATATTAATGCGAACCAAACTAAGATTGCCCTCATCTTCACGCGTGGTTGCGGTAAGACCGCACAATGCGGCCCCAAGGTCATGAAGCAAAGAACCCGGTATCACGGCATCGTAACCGACCAAACCAATAACTTGATATGAATTAATATCAAAAACAATGTTGTTTAAACGAAGATTATTATGAACAATCCGAAGCGGTATTTCACCGTTATCCAATAAATGATTAAGCAATTTTATATCTTCTATCCGATCCAAAACAAATTTCGCATCATTATAAAATATAAAATTTTCATTTGTTATTTTGGTAACCGTTTTTGTTAAGAAGTCTAATTCTTTTTCCAGATTAAAATAATCAGGAATAGAAATCTGCAACTCTTTAATCGGAAAGTCCTTATAAATATAATGAAAATGACCGATAGCTTTTCCGATTTCATAAATCATATGATTATTGATTACTTTTTTATATAGACCGGCATGGTTTGGCAACTTATAACCGCGCCAGTATGTCCCGTTGATGTGGACCACAACACATTGTTCATCATCAATAAGTTCATCATCCAAAAACGAAATTGCCTGGCCGTACTTTTGTAAGTATTTTTTTACTAGTTTATAATTAATAATTGCCTTTTCCGGTTTTTGAAAAACATTCTCTTCAATCATTTCTAATAAATAATGGCTGTCTTTGGTATAAACCAAACAACTGCGGTTAAAAAAACCCCTCCCGAATTTTTTGACATTCTCGGTTTTTTCGAACAGATTAAATTTTTTTAGGACTTCAAACATTATCATATTTTTTCCTCCTTATACCCCAACCATATTATACTATAGAATTATTCTATTGGCAAATGTATTTTTGCTTGTTTTGTCATTTTTTTTCGATTCCATAGAGTTGATGATGAAAATCATAAAATAAAGCAATTTTAGGAGGATTATAAGTAAACCATATAAACGCTGTTAAGAGGATAAACAAAATAAATAAAGCTAAAAAAAACTTTAATTTGTTTTCGGAAGATTTACGATAAGATATTAATCCGATAAATTGACCGATAAAAACGGCAATTATAAAAATAATTATATCAATCACTACCGACTCGATATTTAAAGCCGATGTATAAGTATAATAGAGAGTAACAATTAACCATAGAGTAACTGTTATCGAAAGTAAAGCCGCGGAAAACCATAAATAAATACTCGGCGCTGATTTTTTCTTTAATGTCCGATAACCAATAATCCACCAAAAAAGAATCGGCCAAAATGCCATTTTTAAATGTTCCCAAACACTTTCATTGACCGGAAAAACAAAAGCAAGAAATAATGGCCGCCCTAATAAATCATAGGCAAAATGCATTAATGTACCGATTATTATAATTACCGGGATACCGTATATCGTCCATCTGGTTATACTGTTTTTGGAAAAAAAATATTTAAACATCACATCACATCCATCAATAGTATATGTGAAAACAAAAGGGCTATGCTTTTATAATGGTTACAACCAATAAATAATGTCCCTTCCTTTTCTCCCGTAATTTTGTTATTGGGTTGACAGTCCGCCACCGTATTTTGCTAGAGAAATATCAAAATCATATAATTCTCCGGAAGTAGGCGGATAGTCCGGAATGCCGTAACCGGTTATTTTATCGTAGTTTTTATAATAATACCATCTAAAGGCAACTTGATTGCTGGTATTTCCTTCTATGGTATAAAGCTTATCACCGATGGTTTTAATAACCAAACCCGTATGCGATGCGCCGTTACTCTTAAAAAAGATAATATCGCCGCATTGAGGGATATAATCGTCAGTTTGCGTTTCATTATATGTTTTATAACGTTCCGACCCCTTTGTCCGATACCAATCCAAGCCGATTTGAACCGAAGCATATTTTGGAATTACCGCAGGCGGAATCCCCGCCTGATAGGCGCACCAAGATACGAACATGGCGCACCAAGGCTGATTCGGCAGCCCGTACCAGTCACCGTATTTGGTATCGTTATTCGCTCCTTCCACAAAACCGTTCTCGCCAATCGCAATGGCGACAATGGTATTGCGAAGATTTTCAAGCGGCAAATCTTTTACCGTAAGCATATAAGTACCAATATCGTAATCGCCGGTAACGGTAATCGTCGTGGTTCCCCAGGCGTAAGCGGTAATTTGGCCCAATTGATTCACCGTGGCAATTTCCGGGTCAGCACTTTCATATTTACATTCGGCCGCTTTAACCGCAAGACCGTTCATTTTTTTTGCAATCAAAAAATAGCCGTTTTTACCCGGCCAAATATCATCATTGGGCATTAATGAAATTTCCAATTTGCCGGGAACAATTACAATTTCGGTTTTTGCCCATATCTTTGGATTATCCTTTAAAATAGCTTTAACGGTAACCGGACCAACAGCAACCGCCAAAAAACAACCGGGATTAATCGCAGCCAAGATCTCATTGGAAATTTCCCAGTCAACGGCAACCGCCCCGTCACCCAAATAGGCGGATAAGGTAAATCGGGCACCGACTTCAACTTCAGTGACACCGATAATCCGCAGTTCTGCTTCTTCTTTCAAAGCATATACTTCAACGCTAATCGCAATTGCAGTATCCGTCCCTTGAAGGGCAATTTCAACCGCAGCTTTACCGGGAGCTATCGGAACGATTACTCCATTTTTATTTACGGTAATAATATCATGATTAGATGAGGTAAAAATAAACTTAGCATCATGATATTCCGGGGAGATTATCGGCAGAAGACGATATTCTTCTTCCGTTGAAATCCGAATATCGGCATTATCGACGATAATAACATAATTAACCTTCTGACAGCCGCCAAATAATAATACGACTATCAATGCCAAAATAATAAATACTTTCTTCATCTTTAAAATTTTTCTCCCTATAAAATGTCACCTAAATAATAACATTATTATTCAAGAATTGCCATAAAAAGAAATAAACCCCATATCGGGGTTTATTGCCATTTATGTTTGAGTAAAACGATGGCGGCGCCGAGACCGCTCCCAAGAAGCAAAGCAACGGCACCATATAGGGTAACATTAAGACTCGATTGATATTGAGGAACAGACAATGGTTTAATAATCTCACTTACTTGAACATTATTGTGTTCAATCAGGATAATATTAGTATCAGCGATTAACTTTTCTAAAGCGGCTTCGGCATCGAGAATATCGGTTTCGACTTTTTGCGTTTGGAGAAGCCGTTCTTCCGGAGTGACAAAATAATCCGGGTCTTCGCCTTTGTATCGCTTGATTAATTTGGTATAATAATTTATCTTACTTTCCAATTCAATAATCATTTTTTGCTGATTAAGTAAATTATCCATAAGTTTATTATAATAAGTATCGATTTCAATAATCTGTGTCGGGTCGGTTCCCGGCAAAATAATTGTATGCGTATCGCCGTTATAATTTTCAATCAATAACCGAATATTTGCTTCCATTGCTTCCGCCTTCGTAAGTTCGAGCTGCAGGCGACTAATCTCATAAGTATACTTTGATATTAAGTATTCTTCATCTTTAGCCAAATAATAAGTATCAATCCGTGAGGATATCTGATTTAATGTGGTATCCTTTAAAAGATTACATTTAATCAATAAATCATTAAAACCTATTTTTAATTGGTCCGATACAAAATACTCGCTTTCTTGAAGTCGAATCGATACCGCCGATTCGATTAATTGCAACTGACTAATAAAAATTTGATAAAGATCAATAAATTCAAGTTTATCAAGATTAATATTAATTAGATTGCTGATTTGTGACTGATTGACATATTTCTTATTAAAACGGCAGCGAAATTGTTCAATCATTTCATTAAGCAGGGATTGAGCTTCACTTACACTTATATTAAGCGCCCCATTACTGATGGTTATTTTATAATGGGTCGGATAATAATCATAGTTTTTTCCTTCTTTAATCGCTTTTTCTATGGTAGCGACAATGTTATCGGGAATAAGGGGCGTAATAACGATAGCGTTTCTTAAATCATTATTGTTAATTTTGGTTAAGCTTACTTGTTCCAATGTTTCTATGATAATATAAGGATCAATCAGATGTTTATAATTAAAGGCACCACCATCGGGGTATTGACCGTCATTAATTCCTTCCCATTGTAAAGTTACAACCGTTGAAACTTGGGACTTCTTGGTACTATAAATTTTAATACCGATAAAAGTTACAATCAATACGCTGAACAACGTGAGAAGAATAACAAACTTACCCTTCCATAAAACTTTAAATAGTTCCTGTAAACTGATTTCTTTTTCCATAATGTTTCTCCTTCTAAAAACAGTTTTCAATATTGCAGTATAAAGCTTCTTTATATAATACGAATGAACAACTGGTTTTATTGTGATTTTCCCCTAAAACCAATAATTGGAACTGTTTAAAATTGCTCGGTAACGGTTTTTCCTTGCATATGCAAAATAAGATAGTCCGGACCCCCGGCCTTTGAATCGGTTCCGCTCATATTAAAACCGCCGAAAGGCTGATAACCGACAAGAGCGCCGGTACATTTTCGGTTAAAGTAAAGATTTCCGACATGAAATTCACGACGCGCCAACTCGAGATTTTCCCGACATTTTGAAAACACCGCCCCGGTAAGACCATATTCGGTATTATTGGCAGCCCTTAATGCTT
>JALOBF010000061.1 GCA_023228385.1 Bacilli bacterium | reverse complement strand
AATTTATTTCCTCAAAAGATGTCTATGATGTTTTAGTTTTATTAAATAAACGGACCAATACTTATTTCACACCTAATTATTTAGCCGGAATCGGTATTGGCATGGACAGAGCTAACGAAATTGTTGAAGGATTAATTAAATTCGGTTTTTTAATTGAGAATTCAGTTGAAATCGATGATCAAGATAAAAAGATATATATTTATATAAACACCCCGGCTTTAATTATTTTATTCACGGCACTGGACTTAATTGTTAAAAGGCAAAATTATTGGTGTTATTGTACCGAAGATGATAAACAATATTTTAATTAATTCAATTCAATTAAATTAAAATCGTTGTGCCAATATAAAAAACACGACAACCGGATGTATAAAAGGGGTCCCGATATATTCGTCGGTCACTACTATTCGGATAATTCTCTTGGAATTTTATTTAAAGTTTATTGGATTTTGCGATCCTATTTCGGAGTGCAATCAAAAATGATAATAATAAGTCCGGTCAAATATAATCAACCAAGGCATCGTGCCCCTTTTCCTTAATTTTTATATTTGAAAAATCTTCTTTTCGTTTGTTGGAACATATGATACAATAATCAAAGATGCGCTTAAAAATTTATGATGTGGATGGCGAAGGTTTTTATGGAAGAAAAAAAAGAAGTAAGAAATTTTAAGTTCTCAACCTTGTTTTTTATGATTAGATGCATCTTCAGAGCATCGCCGATACTATTTCCTCTCCTAATTATCTTAACAATCCTTTCGATTGGCCTATCGGCTTTTGCTTTATTTGTTTTAAGAGACGCAACGAATGCCCTTGTGGATATGTTGAATCTGGACGCCACTTTAACTAAAGTCTTTATTTTGGTGTTTTTATATTTATTTATTGAAATTGTTTTTGATCAATTTATCCGATTTATTATTAATTATACGGAGGGACATTATTATAAACAAGCCGATCGTTATTTTCGTGTTTTGCTTCTTTATAAATTAGGAAAGTTACCGCAAGTAAATATGTATGACAGCAATATTTATAATAAATATGAATATACTTATACCTATTTATATATGTTCCAACAACTGCCTTGGTATTTAATTCAGTTTGCGATTCATTTTTCCTTTTCAAAGTTATTATATTTGGGGATTATTTTTGCTTTTAACTGGGTTGCCGGGATTTATTGTTTAATTCTATTTATTATTAATATCATTGCCAGTCTGCTTATTACCAATAAGCAGGCCAAGGTTGATAAAGAAAATATCCTGCCAACGCGGCAAAAAGATTATTACGGTTCTTTATTAAATACTAAAGCTTATATCAAAGAAACCAAGATTAATCGCCTGGAGGGCTATTTTTTTAAGAAGTTTAAGGATTTATATCTATTTATCCGTGACCGTTATTTTAAAATAATTTATCAGGAAACCTTGGTTAATCAAATTATCAGTATTTTAAGTTTTCTTTTTAATAACGGACTAATCTTTTTATTAATCTATATGGTTTATCAAGGCAAGATTAATCTCGGGGAGTTGACTCTTATTCAGTCGGCCGGAATGTCACTCGTATATGCAGCCGGACAATTTCGGCGACCGACCAAATATATTGTTCAGTTTGTAAAGTATGCGCCGACGATGATTGCGATGCTTTATCCTTTATCAAAAGAAGAAAGAAAGGAGATGAAGGAAAGAGATTATCCTGATTTTAGTTTAAAATTAGGCGATTTTGAAAATATCGTCTTAAAAAATGTGACCTTCAGTTACCCGTCAAAAGAAGATGAAGCGGTATCGGGAATTAATTTAAAGATTACCCGGGGTGAGATTATTTCGATTTTAGGCTATAACGGCAGCGGCAAAACAACATTATGTAAATTGGTCGCCGGGATTTTAACTCCTTCTTCGGGTAAGGTTTATTTTAACGGACAAAATATTGCGGCGCTTGATAAAAACGAATATTATAAATACTTCGGTATCGGTTTTCAGGATTATGCCAAGTACAGTCTAAGGTTACGCGATAATATCGGTTTTGGCCGGATTGAAGCATTAGATAATGACGAAGCTTTAAACGCCGCCATCGGTAAAACTAATTTACAAAATATAATCGATAAGTTACCTCTGGGGGTCGAAACCATATTGGGGAAGGAATACGATAAAGACGGCCAGGATTTAAGCGTCGGCCAATGGCAAAGGGTTATCCTGGCGCGGGCTTATATGGGAAGCCCGGAAATTTTAATACTTGATGAGCCGACCGCTTCAATCGACCCTTTCGAAGAAGAAAGAATGCTTGAAGAGTTTCGGGATGCTTTGGAATATAAAACCGCTATCCTAATTTCGCACCGTATTTCTTTTGCCCGTTTAGCCGACCGTATCGTTATGATGCGGGATGGGATGATTGTGGAAACGGGGACGCATGAAGAGCTGCTTCGGAATAAAGGCTATTATTACGAACTGTTTTCGTCGCAACAGGCCCTATATCAAAGTGAGGTGGGCGGCGATGAAAATTAAAAGATGGGAAATGTTTAAAATCATCAAGAAGGTTTTTTATCAGGCGGTAAGAGAGGGGAAAACTCAGTTTATTATTTTGTTTGTTCTTAGCATTATCAGTTCTTTCGCGATGTATTTTCAGTTAACCGTTCCGGAAATTGCCACCAATATCGCTTACGCTTTTATTAAAAATCAAAATATTGAATTTATGGCAACAATCCTACCGTTTGTTAAAGTAATTATTATTTTGTTTGGCTTTAATATTACTTTTATGATTTATCGAATGCTTGCCGTCCGGGTAACCTGGGACTTAAAAACCCAATTCGAACTGGGCTTAACTAAAAAACTCTCGGTCATGACATGGGAAAGTTACGAAACGCATGATGTTAATATGAAAATTGAAATGGTAAGAAGAGACGGGGTCAATGCTTACTTAGCCTTAGCTTTTGATTTGGTTACCTGGTTTATTAATACTCTGTTTTATTTGGCCTTCTATGTCGCCGTGATTTCTCGAATCAGTATTTTAATCGGCTTATTGTTTCTTATATCTTCAATCATTTATATTATTATCGGTATTTATTGCGGCAATAAGGTTTATAAGACGCGCCGTGATAATGATGCCATTTATAAGAAAAGAACTTATTTATATCGTTGCGGAAGAAGCAAAGAAGCCCATCAAGACGGAATTGCCAACCGCTTATATTGGCATTTATCGAAAAGATGGCGGCAAATGAATGATGATTGGAGTAATCAGTCAATTAAAGCCCAGACCAGAGTATCGGTTTATAATTTGATTCCCGGATTGGTTTTCGCTGTAATTGCTGCCGGATTGCTTTATATCGTTGTCAAGGAAATTCAAGCCGGAAGACAGGAGATCGGTTACTTTACCTTAATTATCACAACGATTATAAACTTCCGCTGGACCTTGCAAAGCTTGTCCATGAATCTTTCCTGGTATGAAAATGATTTTAATGTTTATAGAGATTACCTCGATTTAATGAAAGTAGAAGAAGAACTGCCCAATACCGAGGAATTATTACCGGATAATTTTGAAATCGAATTTAAAAATATCGATTACACTTATCCCCAATCTAAGCATCTTGCTTTAAATAATCTTGATTTAAAGATTAAAGCACACGATGTGATTGCGATTGTCGGCGTCAACGGCAGCGGCAAAACGACATTTGTAAATATGTTGATGGAACTCTCAAAAAAATATCAAGGTGATATCACCGTTAATGCGGTAAACATCAATGATACCTTAGGAATGCTGCGTAACTGCTGCAGTTGCATTTTTCAGGACTTTATCGAATACCAGTTCACGATTAAAGAAAATATTATCTTAGGCGACCTTACCCGAAATATCACCGACGATGAGGTTTGGGAAATCTTAAGCGTTGTCGGTTTGAAGGATTTTGTGGAAAAGCTGCCGGCCGGAATCGATACAATGTTGGGGCAAATCAATCAGGGGACGGAACTTTCCAAAGGCCAGTGGCAACGTCTTGCCGTTGCCCGTCTCCTGGCCAATCAACGGGCTAAAATTTGGATTTTAGATGAGCCGACCGCCTATCTTGATCCATTGGGCGAAATCGAAATGTATAATTTTATTTACGGTTTAAAAGGCAATCGGACGGTTATATTTATATCCCACCGCTTGGGGTTTGCAAAAAGAGCCAATCGTATTATTGTTTTTAAAGACGGCAAAGTTATAGAAGACGATACTCATAAAGTGCTGATGAATAATCCCAACAGCGAATATGCAAAAATGTATGAAAAGCAAAGGCAATGGTACGAATAATTATAAAGTGTATCGATATTAGCTATGCATATAAAGTAACTTTTCTTAAGTTTATCTTATAGATTATCAAAATCTCTTGAAAAATGATATTTTATATTATATAATATAACCGATGTGTTAATTAGATTATAATTAATGCTAAATAAGAAAAAAGGAGACGGAAATGAAAAAGTTTTTTCTAATTTTATTTACAGCTGTTTTATTATTGTGCTTTGCCGGTTGTATCGGTGAAGAAGACGAAAACGGTGGATATGATTATGATGCAATTGATGATAACATGGAATCAACTGACGGTAAGTATAAAGTTGCATTTGTAACCGATATTGGCCAGCTTAAGGACAAGTCATTCAATCAAGGCTCTTGGGAAGGCGTTAAGAGATACGCATATGAAAACGAGAAATCTTACAAATACTATCAGCCAGCTAATGGTGACCAAGCTACCGATGATGACCGTTATGATGCAATGGCAGCAGCAGCTAACGGCGGCGCAGAAATTATCGTTTGTGCCGGTTTCATGCAAGCTGATGCTTTAGCCTTAGCCGCCGAACAATTCCCGAATGTTAAGTTCGTATTTATTGACGGTTGGGCATTAGGCTTTGATAACGTTACTGCAATTGTCTATAAGGAAGAACAATCCGGTTATTTAGCCGGTTACGCTGCAGTTATGGAAGGCTATACTAAACTTGGATTCTCCGGCGGCGGCGGTGGAACTAACCCTGCTTGTCAAAGATTCGGTTATGGATTTATTCAAGGTGCTAACGATGCGGCAAAAGAAAAAGATATTAATGTTTCTATGAAATATAGTTGGAGCCACGGTTCTACATTCCAAGCATCCCCTGAGTTAGTAACCATGTTAAACGGCTGGTATTCGACCGGTACCGAAGTAGTATTTGCTTGCGGCGGATCAATGTGTCAAAGCGCATTTGCCGCGGCATCGGCAAATGAAGGTAAGGTTATCGGCGTTGACGTTGACCAATCCAAAGATTCTTCAACCGTTATTACCTCAGCAACTAAAGGCTTGAGAGAAGGAACAATGCATGCATTAGAAATGTTTTATTCCAATAAATGGAGTGAAATCGCTGATAAAGCTATTAGTTTAGGTGCTGAAAATGATGCCGTCGGTCTTCCGACCGAAACATGGTCAATGGAAAACTTTACATTGGAACAATATAAAGATTTATTTGAAAAAGTTAAAGACGGAACTATTGAAATTGATGATAATCCGACTGATGCTGAAATAAAAGAATATAGCAATGTTACTTTAGATTACATTAAATAAAATTTTAAAAATTAAAGAGGCTGTGAGGTTTATAATAAATTGTACAGCCTCTTTTTTTATATGTATTAAGTAGTTTTAAGAAAATAGAAAACATAAATCTAAACGACATTGCTTTTTTTTGATTTTTAAGGTAAAATAGATTAGTAAGTATATGATAGAGATTAAGGATGGCAAGAGATGAACGATTATGTTATTGAAATGAAGAATATAACGAAAGTTTTCCCGGGAATTATTGCAAATGATAATATTAATTTGCAGTTAAAAAAAGGAGAAATCCATGCTCTGCTTGGAGAAAATGGTGCGGGGAAATCGACCTTAATGAGCGTTCTGTTCGGTTTATATCAACCCGAAGCCGGAGAAATTTATAAAAACGGCGAAATAGTTGATATTAACGGGCCTAACGATGCCAATAAATTGGGAATCGGTATGGTTCATCAACATTTTAAACTAGTTGAGGTTTTTTCGGTAATCGACAATATAATCTTGGGCGCCGAAACTACTAAAATGGGTTTTATTAGAAAGAAAGAAGCTCGGGAAAAAGTTAAAGAGTTAATTGAAAAGTATCAATTGGAAGTTGATATTGATGCTTTAGTCGAAGATATTTCCGTCGGGATGCAACAAAAAGTTGAGATTTTAAAAATGTTATATCGGAATAATGAAATACTCATCTTTGACGAACCGACCGCCGTACTGACTCCGCAAGAAATAGATAAATTAATGGAATCGATGCGGGGTTTTAAAAAAGAAGAAAAATCCATATTATTTATAACACATAAATTGAATGAAATTATGGCCGTGGCTGATCGATGTACCGTTTTAAGAAAAGGTAAATGTGTTGGTACGGTTGCCATTAAAAATACAACCAAAGAAGAACTTTCGGAAATGATGGTCGGAAGAAAGGTAACTTTTGCCGTTGAAAAAAAAGAAGCGACAATCGGCAAGCCTATTTTAAAGGTTGAAAATCTGACGGTAACATCTAAAAAGCATAAAAATAATGCGGTCAAAAACATCACTTTTACCGTTAATGCCGGTGAAATTGTATGTTTAGCCGGCATTGAGGGCAACGGACAAACCGAATTCGTTCATGCTTTAACCGGCTTAGAGCAAGTTACAAGCGGTAAAATTAAATTAAATAATATTGATATTACCGATGCATCAATCCGAAAAAGAAGTAAACTCGGTTTAAGCCATATTCCGGAAGATCGGCATAAACACGGATTGATTCTTGATTTTTCTTTAGAGCAAAACTTGATATTACAAAGATATTGGGAACCGCAGTATCATAATTATGGATTTATTAATAAAAAGGCGGTTAGAGAATATTCCGAGAAATTAATAAAAAAATATGATATTCGTACGGGACAAGGTTCGGTTACAGTAGCCAGGTCTATATCGGGCGGTAATCAGCAAAAAACAATAATCGCCCGAGAAATTGACCGCAATCCTGATTTATTGGTTGCTTTTCAGCCCACGCGCGGCCTTGATATCGGTGCCATCGAATATATTCATAAACAGCTAGTCGCCCAAAGAGATGAAGGGAAAGCCGTCTTATTAGTATCGTTAGAGCTTGATGAAGTTATGAATGTTTCCGACCGAATATTAGTTATGTATGAAGGTGAAATAGTAGGAGAACTTGACCCTAAAAAAACAACCATGCAAGAATTAGGTCTATATATGGCTGGGGCAAAACGAGATAAGGAGAAAATATCCAATGAATAAAGTTAAGGAACACTTTAAACGGCTTTTAAGCAATATCGGTAAATGGTTTAAATCCTTATTTGTCCGGGTTGAAGATAACGACGCAAAACTGCTGACCCTTTATAAGAAACCGCAAACTAAATCGATATTATCATCTCTTATATCAATATTTATCGGAATTTTACTTGGCGGCATTATATTATATATAATGGCCCTTGCTTCCAGCGGTATTTCTTTAAAAGCGGCATGGGATGGTTTTCGTTTAATATTTATCGGTGTTTTTAATACGGGAAGAAACGCGCAAGGCAAGTTAACTTTCGGTTTTAACGGTACCAATATCGGTAATGTTTTCTTTAGAGCAACTCCCATAATATTAACCGGTTTATCGGTGGCCGTTGCTTTTAAAACGGGTTTATTTAATATCGGCGCTCCCGGTCAATATCTGCTTGGCACCGCCACAACATATATTGTTGCCTTATCGATTCCGACGGCGGTTGTTCCCGCTTGGATTGTTTGGACCTTGGCCTTCTTGGCCGGTATATTAGGGGGGGCGTTATGGGGGGTAATACCCGGTTTGTTTAAATCTTTATTAAATATAAATGAAGTAATCACTTGTATCATGACGAATTGGATTGCCGCCAACCTTGTTACCGCTTTATTTGATAATAATACCGGTGTATACAAACACTTATTAGATCCCTCTCCGACTAAAAATTTTGCCTATTTGTATAAGACCACATATAACGGGGTCGCAACATCGAAGATGGGATTGGATAAGCTGTTTCCCGGCTCTCAGGTAAACGGCGGTATTATCATTGCCATTGTTATCGCTGTTTTAATATATATCATACTAAATAAAACAACATTCGGTTATCAATTAAAAGCTTGCGGTTACAATCGTCATGCGGCAAAATATGCCGGCATCAACGAAAAAATAAATATCGTATATTCAATGGCTATCGCCGGCGGACTTGCCGGGGCCGGCGCCGCTTTATATTATTTATCCGGAAATACAGAATTTTATTGGTCAACTTATCAAGCCCTGCCCACTACCGGATTTAATGGTATTCCGGTTGCGCTGCTGGCTTATAATAACCCCATCGGTGTTATCTTTTCCGGGGTATTTATGTCTTATTTAAATGTTGCCGGTCTTCAATTAAAAAATTTGACTCCGTTTAACGAATTTATTACTGATATTATTATCGCTTCAATTGTTTATTTAAGTGCGTTTTCATTGGCGGTAAAAGATATTTTAACCGGTAAGTTTTTTAAAAAAAGAGGCCATATAGTTAAGATTGAAGAAGAAAAAGCTGTCAGTTTAAAAACAAATGAGAATACTAAAGACAAGGAGGTTATTGGATAATGG
>JALOBF010000060.1 GCA_023228385.1 Bacilli bacterium | reverse complement strand
AATGGCAATATTACCGCCTATTAAATTAATAATGGCATTAGGAACAAAAAACGGCGATACCCGATCCGGTCCTTTTGCGTGTGATTTAAGGGATTCTTCATTAATTGTTTGCATACCGCCGATACCGCTGGCAACAAAAACACCAAATCGATCGCGATTAATGTTGGCATTTTCTAAACCGGCTTGTTCATAGGCCTGAATCGAAGCAATTAAAGCAAAAATAGCAACTCGATCGAGACGTCGTGATTCGCGCGGGTCTAAATAATTATCAACATCCAAGTTTTTTACTTCTCCAGCAATTTTTACTTTCATTTGGGAAACATCAAATTGAGTTATGTAATCAATACCGTTTTTACCGGCAAGGATTGCTTCCCATGTTTCGGTCACCGTGTTTCCAACCGGCGTAACCGCCCCCATTCCGGTAACAACAACTCTTCTTTTCATCTTCATTTCACCTTTGTTAATACATTACCATTCCGCCATCAACGTTGATAACTTGACCGGTAATATAATCCGATAAATCGGAGGCTAAAAAAGCAACCAAGTTAGCAACGTCCGCCGGCAATCCTTGTTTACCCAGGGGAATGCTATTAATAATCTGTTCAATAAAGCGTGAATCCAGTTGCTGCGTCATTTTTGTATCAATAAATCCCGGGGCCACGGCATTAACACAAACATTACGCTTGGCAAGCTCACGGGCTAATGCTTTTGTCAGTCCGATTAACCCGGCTTTTGCGGCACAATAATTAGTTTGTCCGATATTACCGACAATTCCTACAACCGAAGAAATATTAATAATTTTCCCGTACCGATTCTTACTCATTATTCTGGCGACATGTTTAGAACAGTTCCAAGCACCTTTAAGATTAACCTTAAGAACTCTATCGAAATCATCTTCAGTCATACGAAGTATGAGGGTATCAATATTGATTCCGGCATTATTAACTAAAATATCGACTCGTTGATATTTTTCCACCGCATTTTCGATTAATTTTTGAGAAGCGGCAAAATCTGAAACGTCAGCTTTAATGCCCACCGCCTTAAATCCCTTACCGGTAAGTTCTTCAACTAAGCTCTCAGCGGCATTAGTGCTGGAGTTATAATTAACAATAATCGTTGCCCCGAGCGATGCCAGTTTAACGCTTATCGCTCGACCGATTCCAACCGCGCCGCCGGTAACGATTGCTACTTTCCCTTGTAAATTCATTGTATCCTCCTAGTATATATTTCACAATCAACTATTTTATTGATTGAAACGGTTAATTTTTCATTATTTATTTTTTTAACAAAACCACTTAATACATTCCCGGGGCCAATTTCAATAAATTGGTTGATATCATAATCTTTAATCATCTTTCTGATTATATCTTCAAAATAAATCGGTGATGTAATTTGCCGAACCATTAATTCCGATGTTTTTTCTGTTTTTAACGGCTCGTTATCACCATTCATTATAATGGCGACGGATGGGTTATGAAATTCAAAATTGCCAAGATAATCCTCCATTCTGTCGGCGGCTTCCGCCATCAGCGGCGAATGAAAAGCACCGCTTACATTCAGCATGACGGTCCTTCTTGCTCCGTCCTGTTTAGCCGCATCACATAAAGACTCAACAGAATCATAATGTCCGCTAACTACAAGTTGACCGGGATAATTATAATTTGCAATTATAACGTTGCCAATCCTTTTACATAAGCTTTCCAAATTATATCGGGGATAACCTATAATCGCGGCCATCGCCCCTTTTGATTTTGCAGCAGCAATATCCATCGCAATAGCGCGGTAATTAATTAGCTTAACAGCAGTATCAAAATCAAAAACATCGGCGGCACATAAAGCAGTATATTCGCCGAGACTAAATCCGGCCATAACCCGCGGTTTAACCGCCGCTTCATGGGTCAATACCCGATAAAGACAATAAGATGTAACCATAATAGCCGGCTGTGTATATCGGGTTTGGTTAAGTAAATTGTTTTCGGTAAAACATATTTTTGCTAAATCATAACCTAAAATAACACTGGCTTTATCATATAATTCTCTAATAAAAGGGTATTTTTCATATATATCACGCCCCATACCAATATACTGAGCTCCCTGACCGGCAAACAGTAATGCTGTTTTTTCCATCATATCACTTCTAATCTGTTTTTATATTCATTAATACCGCTAAATAATTCTTCAATTATTACTTTAACCGGTTTTATTTCCCGGATCATACCGGCGACTTGACCCGCCATAAAAGATCCGCTTTCCAGGTCACCATCAAATACGGCCCGTCGCAATGAACCAAGTGTCAGTTTTTCTAATTCTTCTAAAGTTGCACCGCCGGCAGCCATCTGATTATATTCGCGAGCCATCGGGTTTTTTAAAACCCGTACGGGAGCACCGCTCGCTCGACCGGTAACAATCGTATCCGTGTCTTTAGCCTCGATAATTTTATTTTTATAATTAATATGAATCGGGCATTCCTCACTTGCTAAAAAAAGGGTTCCGATTTGTACGCCTTTAGCCCCTAAAGCAAACGCCGCCAAAACTTGACGCTGATCGGCAATTCCCCCAGCAGCAATCACCGGTATCCTCACAGCGTCAACCACCTGAGGAACAAGTGCCATTGTGGTTAATTCGCCGATATGACCGCCGGCTTCCGTGCCCTCGGCTATTACGGCAACAGCTCCCGCCCTTTCCGTTCTCTTAGCAAAAGCAACACTCGGAATTACCGGTATCACCTTAATGCCCGCTTCAGTCCAATCATTCAGATATGGCCCGGGATTACCGGCTCCGGTCGTTACTACCTTGATTTTCTCTTCAATTACTACTTTGGCGATTTCTGAAGCATAAGGACTTAATAACATGATATTGACTCCGAAAACATTCGAAGTTAATTCTCGGCATTTTCGGATTTCATTTCTTAACCACTCCGAATCATTACCACCGACAGCAATCAAACCCAAACCACCGGCATTTGATACCGCGGCGGCAAGTTGACTATTAGCAATATTAGCCATTCCACCCTGGATAATCGGGTATTTTATTCCTAATAATTCACAAATATTTTTCATTTTAGTTATCTCCTAAAAATTATTTAAAAAGTTGACATCGGGGAAGATCATGTCATTCCATTAAATAACTAAGCTTCCTCATAAAAGTTTGTCTCAATTATCTGATTTAATTTTTTTAAAATCTCTTCTACGTATATTGCTTTTTCCGAATCGAGAGACTTAATTAAAGTGGCAAGTAACGCATAGTAAAACTTTTCATAATGTTTTACTACCTCCACTGATTTTTTTGTTAAATAAAGAATAATAACCCGTCGATCTTGTTTATGCCTGGTACGAATGACATAACCTTTTTTAACTAAATTATCTACTGTAATTGAAAGTGTTCCCCGAGTTATCTTTAGTTCTTCAGCAATTTGTGACATTGATTTCGTATTTGACATTCCAATAATAAATAATACTTTAATTTCAGTCGGAGTAACCTCATCAATTCCGTTTTTTTTAAGATATTCACGCTCAAAAAATTGAAGTTTTGATTGAAATTCAAAAAAAGAATCGCCGATAGTTGATATTAAATTATCAAGATTCTTCATAGATACCTATGTTTCGATATTTTTTGTAACGTAAAGCTAGAATATCGGCGATGTTTTTTTGGCGCAATTCATAATATTTTTCAATCAATTCATTTTTAAGAATATTAAAAGAATACTCGGGATCATTATGCAGACCGTCTTTTGCTTCCGGAATAATTCGGTCAATAATTTTATATCGATATAAATCTTGAGCGGTAATCTTCATATCGCTGGCTGCCTGCCGAGCAAGCGATGCATCTTTATAGAGAATTGAAGCAAACCCTTCCGGCGACAATATTGAATAAGTGGCATTTTCAAACATCCATACTTCGTCGCTAACGCCGATTCCTAAAGCCCCACCGCTTCCGCCTTCACCTAAAACAACTGAAATCATGGGTACTTTTAACGAAATCATTTCCGCTAAATTAACGGCAATTGCCATTGCCTGTCCCCGTTCTTCAGCCCCGATTCCCGGATAAGCACCGGGTGTATCAATAACAAATAAAATCGGACGGTTAAACTTTTCGGCTTGTCTCATTAACCGTAAAGCCTTATGATAACCTTCGGGGTGACCCATCCCAAAGTTTCTTTTAATCTTTTCATTGGTGGAAAGTCCTTTTTCCTGCCCGATAACCGAAATCGGCATATTGTTAAGTAAGCCGATGCCGCCGATAAAACAACTGTCATCGGCATAAAGACGATCACCGTGCAGTTCGATAAAATCATCAATTAAATATTTAATTAATACTTGGGCGGTCGGCCGCTTAATGTTACGGGCAATTTGGACTATTTCCCATACTTTATCCACGGTTGTTTTTGTCATCTTAACTCCGCCTTTTTATGCAATTGCAACAATTTTACCAGTGTTTTTTTTAAATCTTTCCGATCGACCACCATATCAACAAATCCTTTTTTAAATTGGAATTCTGCCGTTTGAAAATTCTCAGGTAACTCCTCGCCAATCGTTTGCTTGATAACCCTTTGTCCAGCAAAACCAATTAAGGCTCCCTTCTCCGCAATAATTATATCGCCTAAAGAAGCAAAACTGGCCGCAACTCCACCGGTTGTCGGATTGGTCAGAACGCTGATATACAGAAGCCCGGCTTCGTTGTGATGCTGACAAACGGCCGAAGTTTTCGCCATCTGCATCAATGAAAATATACCTTCCTGCATACGGGCACCGCCCGAGGCAGCAAAAATAACCAGCGGCAATCTTTTTTCGGTTGCATATTCAACAAGTCTTGTTACCTTTTCGCCCACAACCGAACCCATACTGCCCATCATAAAAAAACTGTCCATAACACCGATGGCGACCATCTCACCGCCCAGTGTTGCCACTCCAGAAATAAAGGCATCAAGTTCGTTTGTTTGGACTTGATATTGTTTGATTTTTTCTTCATAATTAGGAAAGTTAAGAGGATTAAGGGTTTTTAAATTAGAGAACAGTTCATAAAAACTATCAATATCTGTAATCATTTTTATGCGTTCTCGGGCCGAAATACGAAAATGAGAACGGCATTTAAGGCAAACGTAATGGTTCGTCGATAAATCTTCGCGAAATATATGTTCATTACATTTTTCACACTTAACAAATAAGCCTTCGGGAATATCCACTTTAAAAAGTTTTTCTTTTTTGCCTCTGATATCTTTTTTATAAGTTTCAACTTTCGCCTTTCGGTCTTCAAAAATGTTATTCATCCTCACTCACCTTTAATTGTTTCTAAAAAATCGCGTACGAATCCGGTATCATATACGCCGCGGACAAAATTAGTATTATGCATAATCAAATATAATATTTCTATATTGGTTTTTACACCATCAACAATCAGCTGTTCCAATGCAACCCGCATTTTTCTGATTGTTTCTTTTCTGGTCGGAGCATAAGTAATCAGTTTTACTAACAAAGAATCATAATAAGGGGGAACTTCATAATTATTATAAATATGAGTATCAAGCCTTACTCCCGGTCCGCCCGGCAAAACTACATTCCGGATTAATCCCGGCGCGGGTCGGAAATTTAAGCTCGGGTCTTCTGCATTAAGCCGACATTCCAAAGCATGACCTGATAAATTAACATCTTCCTGACGAAAGGGAAGTTCGCTCCGGTAAGCGATGCGAATCTGTTCTTTTACAAGATCCACACCCGTAACCATTTCCGTAACCGGATGTTCAACTTGAATCCGGGCATTAACCTCCATAAAATAATAGTTTCCGTCCTTGTCAACAAGAAACTCAACCGTTCCGATGTTTTGATATCCGACCGCCCGAGCCAAACGAACGGCAGCGGCTCCCAACATCCCACGCAATTTTTCATTAACAAAGGGCGAAGGCGCTTCCTCTATCATCTTTTGGTTCCGCCGCTGAATAGAGCAGTCACGCTCACCTAGGTGAACCATATTACCGTATGCATCAGCTATAATCTGAACTTCAATATGGCGGGGGTTTTCTATATATTTTTCGATATAAACTTGCGAATTACCAAAATTGGCTTCGGCCTCATGACGGGTAAGGTCAAACAGTCTAACCAATTCTTCCTCGTTTTTAATAATACTGATGCCTTTGCCGCCGCCCCCGGATACGGCCTTAATTAAAATCGGGTAACCGATATGCTTAGCAACCGTAATAGCGGCGGCCAAATCTTCAACCGGTCCGTCCGAACCTTCAACAATCGGAATATCGACCTCTTTCGCAATCCGGCGCGCCATACTTTTATTACCGAGCTTGGCCATAGCATCGCTTGTGGGACCGATGAATTTTAAATTGCACTTTTCAACAATCGTTGCGAATTTATCATTTTCGGCTAAAAAACCGTAACCCGGATGAATCGCATTGCACCCGGTAGAAACGGCGGCACTGATAATATTATTCATGTTAAGATAACTTTCGGAAGCATGAGCGGGGCCGACACAGATAGCCTCGTCGGCAAACTTTACATGTAAGCTGTTCTCGTCACTATTGGAATAAATAGCGACACAACCGATGCCGAGTTCTTTACAGGCTCTAATAATTCTGAGGGCTATTTCGCCGCGGTTGGCAATCAAAATCTTATTTTGCATCATTTAATGTTAGACAATTACCATCAAAACTTGATCAAAGCCAACCGGAGAACCGTTAGTTGCATTGATTGATTCAATGACCCCGGTAACGGAAGCGGTAATTTCGTTCATAATTTTCATTGCTTCAATAATGCATAAAGTTTGCCCGATTTCAACTTTGTCGCCAACCTCAACAAAAGGCTTTTCATTCGGGCCGGCCGCCGCATAATATGTTCCGACTAACGGCGACTTAACGGCGAATCCTTTCGGCTTCTCGTAATTTACCGGTTTTTCCTCAACCTTTATCTCTTCATGAACTTTGCTTAAGTTGTTTTTGCTGAGTTTAATTTTAAAACCTTCAAGCTCCAATTCTAAATTGGTAAGGCTTGATTTTTCAAAATCTCTAATCAGACTTTGTATCTGTTTAAAATCCATAAGCCCTCCTAATATCAATATTCAATCTTTTTTATAAAAACCGTCATTTCCTTAATAATTAAGTATGGGTCAAAACTAGTAAAGAGCAGACTATTTAAAAAACACCATTCATAACTATCCTTTGCTTACCTTAATAATTTTATTTTTGTAATTATATATTTTATTAAAACATTTATCGCATCTAAATTCCACTTAACTAATATAACTATACCATTTATTATATCAAAAAAAATATTGATTTTCAATCGAGTGGAAAAAATAATCCCGTCTTAAGTACCTACATTCACATATCGAGTTAAGCTTAAGGCTGCTTCAGTCACGACCTGACCTGATTCACTGCCCGATATTGAATATAGGTACCTAAAACGGGACTAGAAATATTATAACATAATATTCATTAAAACGCAATCTTACCTAACTCGTAATTCACGAAAAAATTTTTTCATTAATATTGCTGTTTCTTCCGATAATATTCCCTTCGTAACTGTAATCTTATGATTAAAGCCATCGATTTTCGATAAATCGATAACACTCCCTAAAACTCCGAATTTTGGTTCTTGAGTTCCAAAAACAACCCTTTTTATTCTTGCTTGAAAAATTGCACCGGCACACATCAAACACGGTTCCACTGTAATATAAATTGTAGTATCATCTAAAATCGAACGTTTCAATTTCCGGCAAGCTTTATTTATGGCGAGAATTTCCGCGTGAGCAAGAGTGTTTTTTTTTGATTCCCGAAGATTATGAGCGCGAGCAATGATACAATCATTGACTACAATAACACAACCAACCGGAACCTCACCTTTTCGGTATGCTTTTCTCGCTTCTGTAATAGCCTCTTTTATATAATACTCGTCATTTTTCATTCTCGTCTTTTATAACAATATGGCAATGGCGACACCGGGCTTCATATTGTTCTTTAGCTCCTATTAAAATCACCGGATCATTATATTTTGCCGGTTTCCCGTTAATCAATCTTTGCGTACGCGAAGCCGGAGCACCGCATACCTGGCAAATGGCATCCAACTTGGTAATGTACTCGGATCGGGCTAATAATTCGGGCATAATGCCAAAGGGTTCACCGCGGAAATCAGTGTCAAGGCCGGCCAAAATCACCCTAACACCATGATTTGCTAAATCATCCGTAACTTCAATCATTTCTCTTCCAAAAAACTGCACCTCATCAACAGCAATCGCATAAGGAAGATGCAAACTAAAAAATTTAAGAATTTCACTGGGGCTGGTAATTGGTATTGATTCGATTCTTTCGTTATTATGTGATACGATTTCTTTTTCACCATAACGGTTATCAAGTGCCGGCTTAAAGACAAAAACTTCCTTTTTCGCATATTTAATTCTTCTTACCCGACGTAATAACTCCTCTGTTTTTCCTGCGAACATGCTACCAGTAATAATTTCTAGCCAACCGTCTTTAACTGTTATATCCATTTTTTCATCTCCTTAGTTATTTATATTATAATATAAATTTTTTCGATTGAAAAGGATTTTCTAAAATTGGAAAAGAATTATCATACCGATATTATTATCCCCTAAAAAAAAGAACGGGATCTATAACTTTTTATATTATGTTAACATGTTTAATTTTATATTAATATATACAATAGCTTTTTTTGTCCTAAAAATAAAGATTTATTTCACTTCCATCATATCACTTCTAATCTGTTTTTATATTCATTAATACCGCTAAATAATTCTTCAATTATTACTTTAACCGGTTTTATCTTTCGGATCATACCGGC
>JALOBF010000059.1 GCA_023228385.1 Bacilli bacterium | reverse complement strand
TATTCTCCGCAATCAACAATCCGACCGGGTCGCGGGTAATCCGGGTGGTACCGCTGATGATTTTCTCCCGATTGCCGATTTTATCGACTTTTAAAACATAGTCAATATATTCGCCGCTAATTACTTTATCTTCAATCTCAGCAACCAGATAATCGGTAACGGCCACTTTCCGTTTCGCATAAAACATATCGCTTATGCCATAACCGAGCGATCCGCAAGCGGACGGTCCGAAGTACCCGTTACCGTCGCCGGCAGCGGTAGCGCAGGGTGTCGCAATAAAAGCGACATCGATTACAATATCACCGGTTTCGATTGCATAACTGCGGCCGCCGTGAGTGTCCATCACTAAATAATCGGCCATTTTTCCGTTACAGATTACTTCAGCCGCCGGACCGTTTAGATAATCGGTATAAATTTTACTAACGGCACCGGTTTCGATTAATTCCGCCAATAAGTGATGATTGGGAAAAATAGAGGAAGGGGCCAAAGTCAGATTTTTCAAATTGCGCCGTTTGATTTCCCGCATTACAATATTCATGACCTCGTCACCGGCCCGCAAATGATGGTGAAAAGACAGGGTCGCGCCGTCGACAATATCCAACCTGTCAAATATCTCGCTTATTTCGTCAACGAGTTTATCTTTTTTATTGACGGCCGGCGTCTTTTTACGACGCGGACGTAAATTTTTTTTATCAACAGTTCCGTTATACGGGGTAAAACCAGATGGAATAAAACGATTTAGTGCATTTTTCATATTAAATTATACCTTTTCGCTTTTTCAATTGTTTTTTTGGCACGCTCAACAATCGGTTGATCAATCATTTTGCCATCCAAACTGAAGGCACCCTGACTGGTTGCGCTTTTTGCTAAAACGCGTTGGGCCCAGCTAATTTGGGCGGCGGTCGGAGAGAAAACGCGATTAATTGTCGTAACCTGACGGGGATGAATCGCCGCTTTGGCCGTCATTCCCAACTTTCGGGCAACCGTGGCATCTTTAATTAAACCTTCTTCGTCATTAACATCAACAAAGGGCGTATCAATGGCGACGAGGCGATAGGCACGGGCCACTAAAGCAATCTTCATCCGCGGATAAAGAATTTCTTCCCCGCTTTTAGAACGGTCTATTTCCATATCCGCCGTTAAATCTTCAGCTCCCAGCATCACCCCGATAATCCGGGGTCGGGCCAATATGTCCTCGACTTGCATAACGGCGGCGGCAGTTTCAATCAGCGGTATCACGGATATCTTTTTGGCTAAACAGCGCTCTTTTTCCAACCGGGTTAAAATTAATTTGGTTTTTTCCAAACTATCATGATCGGCCTTCGGTATTAAAACGGCATCGAGCCGTTCCGTTACAACTGTTTCTAAATCCTGAAGAAACCAAAGCGGATTATTATTGATTCGAACAATTATTTTGGCATTTACCGTAAAGTTTTGAAGAAAACCGGCAAGAAGGGTGCGGGCCGCATCTTTTTCTTCAATAGAAACGGCATCTTCTAGATCAAAAATAACGCTGTCAGCCATAAATAAATCTGCGGTTTGCAACATCCCCGGATTATTGGCGGGTATAAAAAGACAACTTCTGATCATTTTGCACTCATTCTTTCGATTGCCACCTGAAGACGGGCTTTTATTGTATAATCAAGGGCGCCGCGGTCAACGCAAAAAACCTTAACATTAGAAATGTTAAGTTGCTTTAGCGTATCCGCGATTACTCTTTCAATTTGGTCGCCATAGAAATCATAAACAATGCTTTCTATAATGATTTCTGTCGTTTCACTTGATTCGACTGTAATCAAACAATCATTCGATTCCAGGCTGCCGCAAACACCGTTTTTCATTGTTTCCTCCGTGTATTAGCCAAAGCAAGAACCCGATTCATTTCATTATTGACAATCATCAGTCCTTCATCGCATCCCATTCCCGGTTTTGCCAGAAACTGCGTGGCCTGACAAGCAACGGCGATATTAATCGATACTTCCGCCGAAATATTGGTTTCATTGCATGTTCCGCCGCAATAACTGCCAACCTGCTTTTTATTGCAATATAATATCGCTTCAATCGTATTATTTACTCCCCCTAAATCAGGCGTCTTTATTTGCAGCATATGACCGGCACCGTTATCGGCAAAATAAATAATATCATCCAAAGTATTACACCATTCATCGGCAACAATTTCAACCCTTAACCCACGCGCATCAATCTCCCGGCAAATAGCGCGCAGCATAATCATTGTATCTTCACGGCCTCCGGCATCGATCGGACCTTCAATTCTCAGGCGTAAAGGATAAGCCGCCGCGGCCAACTTTTCAAGATAATTAACTATTTTTAATACATTCATCTCAAAAATCATACCGATGGTCCCATAAACGTCAATATGGATAATCGGTTCATAATCGGCATGACAGCGCCGGTTTAAAACCCTTTCTTTTATAAACACAAGATAATCAAGCAATAATTCACCGGACCGCCCTAACTTGCCGTCAACGGTATTAATTAACCCGTGCGGCAAGACATCGACTTCTTTCATAATCATTTTATCCAAATTAAGATAGCGCTCATCGCCGCTTTGGGAAAAAATCGGTATTCGCCGATATTCATCTTCATCGATATTATACTCTTCGCGAATAACTTCAGCCATGGTAAGACGGCGCACCGCCGCCGTTGCCTTCAAAAAAGCCTGAGTTAAACCGTAACGGATGGCCGTATGCATTTTTTGCCCGGAAAACGATAATTTATCATACTTTTCGGCCAAGATACGAAAACGGTCAACCGCTTCTCCGATAAGCAATGGTTTTATTTCTTTTTCTAAAAAAGGAATATATTCCTCGGCCAAAAATAAAGAATCGCGCCCACCGCAACCGCTGTATTGAACCGCTGCGCAATCACCGACGGCAACGGTGCCGTCGTTTAAGATCAAAATAACGGAAACGGCTTCTCCCGGCTGCCGAATCTGTCTGAATCCCGGGGTCACCGGTGTTCCGAGATAATAAAAACCATCAAGCTTAGCATTGGCTTTAATCGCCGGTTGGTCATCAAAATAAAATCCCGTTAATGATTTTGTAAATAAAACGTCTTTAATATAATGTTTCATTTCAATCGGGCCGCCCAATCAAACGACCATAACTTACAGCTTGAATATCGTCGATGGTCAATTGAAAAGATGGTTCCCTTCCCTCCAATCTTGCTCTTTCTTTTATTTTTTTTCGATGGAAATCTTTTATATCGTCATCGAAACCGATGTTGCCGAATTCAAGAATTCTGATACAGCCTTCATTATCGCGGGCCGGCAGCATCCGATTGGCATTAAAGCGGCTCGGGGCAAAGGGAACATCAATTATTCCTTGACGAAAAGCATCAACCGCACCAACCGCAATATCGCCCTTTCCTAAAATCAGTACATGTTTTAATAAACAGTCGACTTCTCTTTTTGTTTGAAGATATTCTTCGTAATATTTATCGCTTTCGGTTAATTTCTGATCGGCAAATAGACCGACAACAAACTTAGACGCTTTAATGCCGGCGGCATTGGCCTCCATTGTCGGAATTCCAACCGATTCCAACGGTGATTTAGTTATCATTTTGGTCGCCTTTGCAATCGAAGCAACGGTTGAGGCAACGGCAATCAATGCCATCGCTTCCGCTTCGTCGGCCGGAAAACCGCCCATCCATTGATGGAATACGGTTGTTACCGATACATCGGTGTAACCGAAACGATGTAAATATTCTTCCGTTTGATCGGCGAGAGCCCGTAAAGCGGCAACATCTTGAATAACGGCACCGCTTTGCCCAAGCCCAACCGTAATACTTTTTACCCCTTGCTCGGCGGCAAGCAATGCTTCGATAATGGCGACGGCATTGCCGATTGACGGCGGCACTAATGTTCCGGTTAAAGGGCCAAACGGTTCGCGATTTAACCGAACGCCGCGATCTTCGTAATACCCGACCAAACGATCGCAATATTGCCAATAGCGGATTGTATCTTCAATCGATATATTTTTTGCATATGGAATATTGTAAGAGATTCCGCCGCCTTCAAAGGAAGTAAAACCGGCCGCCAGGGTAATTTCCGCTAAAAGACGGGCATCCGGAGTCCCGTGCCGGGCTTCAACCGGAACGCCTACCGCTTCCACAACCTGGCGACAGCCTTCAACGCCATGATTAATCGCCGGGAAACCGTTAAGCATGCTTCTTCCGACATTTTCGCTTTCTTTAAGTCCGACTTCCGCTTCCTGATAACGGTTAAGCCGGGTATAACTGTCAATTGTGGTCGGAAGCAAATCGGCTCCGGCCGCCTCAAGATATTGCAATAAAGCAATATGAGCCGGAACGGTCGCGACTCCGGCCCGCGGTTGTATTAAAGTGATCTTTTTATTTTTTGCATTTTCCAAAACGGCGGCAAAGTTCTTTTCAACAGGAAGGCTTTTTAAATATTCCGTCGCTTTATCCAAAGACAATAGGGGCGAAGTGCCGGTCGGCCAAGAAGCGAGAACTTTGCGACGAACCGTTAAAAATTCATTTTCCGTCCATTTTTTGTTTTTAAGATTCATAATACGCCCTTTCTATTTTTTTTATCCGTTTTTTCATAATTTTCAGTGCCACTTCCGGGTGATACATACTTAAAAGCCCCATAGCTGATGTTAAATAATCATAATCAAGCAAAAAATCCGGATTGCGTGGTCTTAATTCCATCGGTTTTTGCGGAGTGCGAAGTGTAGTTTTTAATATATCGTAAGCACGGCGGTCATATATTATTACCCCGCCGGTCCCAATTATAAACTTTACATCGGATAAATCTTTTCCCGTCTGATAATACATAACTCCCAACGGCGTATAAACCGTTGAAAAAATCCCGACATGCCGGGAGGTTGCAATATCGGCGCAAAGCCTCGCCAATACAGAATCAATATATTCTTCCCGTTCGTTTTTAGGCAAAAAATCAATATTGGCATTGCGATAATTTGCTTCCTGTCTTAAATCGATTCCTTTCTCCCGGTAAAGCTTAATTTGTTCTTCGCTTAAATTTTTCAATACTCCGGCGGCGGAATAACGCATCCCCAAATCACCTTCAACCGTTCTTTTCGCAAACGGTTCTTCCAAACCATGAACAAGCACATTGGCCTGTTTCGGCATACCGCTACAAATTGAATAAAAATCAGTTGTGGCACCGCCGATATCAATAACGATAATATCGCCCAGTCCCGCTTCATGCAAATAACCGCGGCTTAACAATTCCGCCGCCTTTAAAACGGCATAGGGAGTCGGCAACACTCCGCCGTCGATTTCCTCTTCAATTTTCTTGATGCCTTTGGCGGCGGTAATATTATTCATGAAAATAGTTTGAATAACTTGGCGGGCACTTTCAATATTTAGGACATTAAGCCGCGGCATAACATTATCACAAATCCAACCTCTGATTTTATATTCTTTAAAAATGGTTTGAATTTGGTCTTGACAAGAACGATTGCCGGCATAAACAACCGGAATCTGAATTCCGATCTTTCCCAGCATCGCGGCATTATGGATAACGCATTCCTGATTGCCGCCATCGGTACCGCCGGCAAGTAAGATGATATCGATGGCGCCATCCCGAATGCTTTCCGCATCTTTTTGCGTTAAATAATGAGAATAAACCAAACTGACTTTCCCGCCGGCTCCAAGGCATACTCTTTTTGCCGCTTCGACCGTCAACTCCTCAACCAAGCCGATTGCCGCCATTTTCAGACCGCCGGCTGCCGAAGAGCAGGCATATATTTTTTCATATTCCGTTATGTTTGTTTTTTCCGCCAAAAGCATAAATGCTTTTTCATAACCGCGCCTTACATCGGTATCAACGGTTGTAAAATGGCGGGACGAACCGACAATATCACATTTATTTAGGTCGACGGCCGTCAACTTCGTATAAGTTGAACCGATATCAACCAATAAGTAATTAGACATTTTTCATCATATCTTCCCTTATTAGGTGCAATACCGATTCGATAGGGGTTCCCGGGGGAAATACACGGTCAAATCCCATGGCCTTAAACCGTTTTTCAACTTCTTTAAAGTCTTGTTTACCGACCACGATGTTGCCGCCCACATATAAAATCACGTCTTTTAATCCGCTTTCAATACATTTTTCCCGCATACCGCGACAATCGATTTCGCCGTGTCCATATAACGATGATACTAAAATAATATTGGCGTTAGCCTCGATAGCGGCATTAATAAAATCTTCCTGTGTTGATAAAACACCAACATTCACAACGTTATAACCTTCTCGCTCCAATGTATACTCGATAATCCGATTGCCGACGGCATGAACATCAGCCCCAATTACGCCAATAACAATTGACTCCATTTTATATTTATTAACCTCCGACTTGACATTTAATACCTGATATATTATATAATAAAAGAGTTTTGCTTACAAGCAATTAATATCATTGCATATTTTATAATAGTATTTTTAATAATTATAAATTGAATAGGGAAAAAGCCATAATAAAGTCAGACTTATTATGGCTTTTTTGAAAAAAGATTTATATCAGACGACGACGTCGGATAATCAAGATAAGTCCCAAATAACTAAGACTGACTAATAAGGTAGCACTGCTAAAGCAGCCTTTTTTCTTCGGCTCCTCCTTCTTCGGTTCGGAAGCGGCAACAACCTTAACTTTTATACTGGCGGTTGCTTCTTCCCGTTCCCGCACCTTGGCGGTAACGGTCGCTTCCCCAACCCCAACGGCGGTGATTTTACCGTCAGCGGAAACGGTTACTACCGATTCATCGGATGAAGCATAAATAATTGTAATATCTTTTTCCGGATCGATTTCTATGTTTGGACTTTCGCTTGCGCCGACGGTCAATTCAATTTCATCCTGAGGATATGAAATTGTTATCGGCAGTTCTTCTCCATATTCAACCGTTCCGGTATAAACAATATCACCGTAAATATCCGCGGCCTTAAGGGTTATCTCGTTATGACGGTACGGGCTTAACCCGCTAAGGGCAACCGAAGTCGCATCGGAGGCCACCTCCTTATAAAGTTCGTCATTAATATAAACCCAATATTTATCAACCTGATCGTTTATTAATAAGGCAAACCAATTAAGGGTAAGGTCCTTTGAGGAATCGTCCAAATAAAGATTGTCGATTTGTCCGTAGGGTAGTTTGGTCGACAGAGTAAGGGGGCGTTCCGCTTTTGTTCCGTCTTTAAAATCAACTTTTAAGGTATAATTATAAAGTTTGTTCGGCTCAATATTCGGTATTTCCAAATAGTTTCCCAATTTATTGGTATAAAGGTAATCATAACCAAAAATATTTTCTTCGGTATCGATTAACTGAGCCGCGTTAACATGTCCGAACCATTTATTGCCCCAATAAAAGAGCGCTTTGGTCGGATCTTTTTTGTCCAATGTTACGGTTACGCTGTCAAGGTAACTCTCTTTTTCAAATCCGGAGGCAGCGGCAACACTGCGTTTCGCCGGAAGAGTCGCTTCATCAAGAAAATGACCGTTCTTATTGATTGTCCGCAAATATAAATGGGAGCCGGTTACTTGAAAAATCGAAACCGTCGCTTCCGTGGCAAACCCTTTTTCATACCATTGGGAATTTACCGAACCAATCGAACCGGCTTTGGGCCCGGAATAACCGCCTTCAATATAGATTGTGCCTTTATTCGGATCGGTCGACGGTTGGTTATTATAAATGGGGCGGGTTCGCGTATATACATGCCCGTGTCCGGTCATGACGAGGTCAACACCGTATTTGTCAAATAAATTTAACCACCGGGCTTTATCGGTTGATGTATTTGTCGGAAAATAATAGCCCTCATGAAAATATACAGTAATATATTGAGCATGATTGGTTTTCATTACTTCTTCGAACCAATCCATTTGGGCTTGGCGAAGCGAGGAATCAATATAAACCGCCTCACTGTCAAGAACGACAAATAAAACATTGTTATATTTAAAATAATAAGTCGAACCTTTAACTCCCGGCGTACCGTTATCGGGAAAATTGGTAAAAGCGTTCGTAAAAGCATTAGAATAAATATTGGGGGACGACGCTTCATAATAGTCATGATTGCCATAGGCAAAAGCAAACGGCATTTCTCGTAGACAGGGTTGATTAAAAAGCCAATTCCAATAATTAATATCGCCGGCCCGGTCAACGATATCGCCTCCTATAACACTGAGCCGAATATCAGGGTCGGTTTCTAAAGCTTTATAGACAAGATCGTTAAAGATTTTAGCCGTGCTGTCGCTGAAAAATTGCGGGTCAGTAAAAAAGAGAAAACTAAACGGTTCGATATTTGATCCGGTTTTAAAATAATAGGTTTCGCCAAAACCAGTCTTCCCGACACGATATTTATACTCGGTATCGGGAGTAAGACCGGTTAATGACACAGTACAACGGTTACGCTCATCAAAACCAATCGTGCGGAAAATCTTACCGCGCTCCCAAAATTCAGCGGGCATAGAAAACGGTTCACACTCGGCCGTTACCCGCAGCGCATTATTCCAATTCACATCACTCACGGGAGTATATTCAACCAATGTACCCTCAACATCCGAATGCCAACTAATATTAATCTCCGTCGCCATATCGGCGCCGGGACTTGTAAATACATAGTATGCTTCTCTACTCTCGGCTTTTATCCTAACGGGTAAAAGTAAAGTTAAAAGCAGAGTGAAAAGTAATGAAATTAATCCGAATTTTAATATTTTCTTCATATTTCCTCCATCTCTCTTTCTTGTCGGATTGATTTATATCAGACGACGACGTCGGATAATCAAGATAAGTCCCAAATAACTAAGACTGACTAATAAGGTAGCACTGC
>JALOBF010000058.1 GCA_023228385.1 Bacilli bacterium | reverse complement strand
CGAAACGGAAAGTGGCCGTTACCGATTATCTGGTTGCTGAGATTGAAGATGAAGTAATTAGCGGCGAATATATTGACTATGTTTTAAAAGTCGATAAAATCGGCAATCGGGAGAAAATCATCAGCGGTACCACCCGGATTACCCGCGACCCGGTCGGATTGTTGATTGCGGAGAATACGGTTCGGGTTTTGGCGGCCATGGGTACGCTGCAACAAGGCTTTTCCTTTCAAACCGGAGCCGGGGGTATTTCCCTTGCGGTTGCGGCTTATTTAAAAAAATATATGACCGAAAATAAAATTACTGCCGCTTTTGCCAGCGGCGGAATTACCGAATACATGGTCCGGATGCATGAAGAAGGATTGATTGCCGATTTATACGATGTTCAATGTTTCGATTTGGCCGCGGTTGAAAGTATCGGTAAAAACAAACGTCATCATGCTATTTCGGCAGCCCGTTATGCTTCGCTTTTGGAAGAAAATATTGCCGATAAACTTGATGTCGTAATTTTGGGAGCAACCGAAGTGGATACTTCATTTAATGTCAATGTGACGACGGGCTCGGACGGCCTTATTATCGGCGGCAGCGGCGGCCATGCCGATACGGCAAACGGCGCTGCCATTACCGTTATCGTAACGCCGCTATTAAAAACCCGGTTACCGATTATCAAGGATCAAATAATGACCGTTACCACACCCGGACGCGATATCGATATCGTCGTTACCGAACGCGGCATTGCCGTTAACCCCCGGCGCCGCGATTTATTGAAAAAATTACAAAACAGCCATCTTCCATTAGTAAAAATCGAAGAATTAAAGGATAAAGCAATTGCCATTGCCGGAAAGCCGCGCCCCGTCGGGTATGGCAAGAAACCGATCGGCATCGTTCGCTATCGCGATTTATCGGTAATTGATGTTTTATATAATATAAACGGAAGGTAGATATGGAAATTAGGGAAGCGGTTTTAAATTCGGAAAAATCTGCGGTTCGCACCTTTTTGGCCGCATATGGGCTTCGGTATGATGATGATATTGACTATACAGTTTATATTGTCGAAAACGGCAGCATTATCGCCACAGCTTCAGCCTATAAGGATATTATTAAGGCGGTGGCCGTCAGTCATAAGTGTCGCGGTGAAAATTTAGTCGGACGGCTTATTTCTCACTTAATCATCTATTTTAACCGAAAAAGCATTTATCGCTATAAACTATATACAAAACCAGAAAACCGAGCTGTTTTTAAAAATTTAAATTTTCGGGAAGTGGCATCTACCGATCTCGTTACTTTAATGGAATCAAAGAATAAAGGCATACGCGATGTTTTATCAGAGTTAAAGGATAAGTATCAACTGCCGCCGGTCGCCAGTGCCGCTTTGGTAATGAACTGCAATCCTTTTACCGAAGGTCATCGTTACTTAATCAAGACTGCTGCCGCTCATTATCCGGCGGTATTGGTATTTATTGTTGAGGAAGATAAATCCCTGTTTTCTTTTTCCGAACGCTTTATATTGGCGCAAAAAGGGACAGAAGACCTTACCAATGTATATGTTCTCCCTTCAACCGAGTATTTGGTTTCGGCCTTTACCTTTCCGGATTATTTTTTGAAACAAACCACCCCGCTGACCGAAGAAGAGGCTGCGCTAGACGCTTTGATTTTTAAGAAATATTTTGTTGCGACATTTAATATTGTAAAACGATATTTAGGAAGCGAGACCGATCCGGTAACGTTAAAATACAATGCGGCCTTAAAGAATATTTTAGGTGATATGATAACGGTGATTCCCCGGCTTAAAGTTGACGGGACGGCGGTCAGTGCCTCTTTAGTGCGAAAGTTTTATGAAGCTCGCGACTTTCCCCGGATAAAACGTCTTGTTCCTAAAACTACATTGGAGTATTTAAAAAACCGATGAATATTTTACAGGCCCGCGAGGCCCGAGCGAAAATTATCGACGGTTATATCAGCGGTTTTCCGGTTATCGTTGGAACCGCCAATATCCCGGGTTTTGATAAAAATATCGGTGCCGCCCGCTTTTTGGTTGATTATTTTGGAAAATATTGTTCGGCTGCGTTTCCGGTTCGAAAAATAGAACATTATCATAACAGTGACGGTCCGTTTTTTATATTGGTAAGCGATTGGGATAACCGACTAAAAGAAAAATTAATCAATATTGAAGACGGTCATCCTTTAGGCCGTTTGATTGATTTGGATTTGCATTTGGAAAAAGGGAAAGCCGTATCGCGAACAAAACTGGGGCAAACGCGGCGTAAATGTTTGCTTTGCGCCCGCGACGGCGTTTTATGTGTTCGGGCCGGTGCCCATTCTTATAATGAGATTATCGATAAAATCGAGTTAACGATAGTGTCTTTTTTAAAAAAGGAAATATTGACTCTTGTTGACTGGGCAGTTACCGCCGAAGCGGCTTTGGACCCTAAATTCGGTTTGGTTACGATAAAAAGTCAAGGATCGCATCCGGATATGGATTATAATCTTTTAATGAAAGCGAAAAGAGCGATTCTTGGCCCGCTAATGAGCATTTTCGCAACCGGTTATTTAAAAAATAATAACCATGCCCTCCGGTCGGCTCGGGCGTTGGGATTAGAAGCGGAAAAAGCGATGTTTGCTGCCACCGATGGGGTCAATGCCTATAAGGGATTGATTTTTGTTCTCGGTTTTACCCTGCTGGCTTTAGGACGTTGTTTCAAAGAATTTTCTTTTGATTTATTTACAAAAGTTGCTTTTTTCGGTTCTAATCTGATGAATGAGTTTACCGATACCGCAACTTTCGGAAAATGGGCTTATCAAAAATATAAGATAAGCGGGGCGCGCGGTGAGGTTTATTCCGGTTTACCGAATGTTATTAAGGCCTTACCTTTGCTTCAAGATTATTCCGATTCGTCGGTAACCATGACGCTTATATCTTTAATTTCGAACGTTGACGATACGGTCCTTTTAAAACGCTCCGGCAGTCTAGAGGCTTATGATAATTACCGAAAGATGATTGGAAGCATTAAAGAATATAATATACAAACAATTAATAAAATTACTGAGTTTTGCCTTCGGCGCAATCTTAGTTTTGGCGGAGCGGCCGATTTATTGGTTGTTGCTCTTTTAATTAAAAAAATAGAGGAGAAGTTTAAATATAGTTATGAGAAATAACCCAATCGGGGTTTTTGACTCCGGAATCGGCGGACTTACGGTCCTGGATAAATTAATTGAAATATTTCCCCATGAGGATTTTATTTATATTGCCGATACGAAAAACTGTCCTTACGGTATACGTTCGGCGGCGGAAATTGAAAAGCTGGTTACTGATGTTGTTCTTTATTTATTGGAAAATAAGATTAAAACTTTGGTTATTGCTTGCAATACCGCCACGGCTTACGGCACGCATTTGGCGGAAATAACCGCTATTCCGATTGTCGGGGTGATTGAACCGACCGCTCAAGCGGCAGTAAAAACAACCAAAAATCATAAAATTGCCGTACTTGCGACGAACGCAACCATTAAATCGGGATTTTATCAGGAATATTTAGCTCGGCAATTACCTTCCGCTTTTTGCGTTTATCCGATTAGTTGCAGTGAATTTGTCGTTGCGATTGAAGCCGGGGAAATTAACAATGATTATTCTTATCGGCTTGTTGCGGAGAAACTAAAACCATATCGTAACGAGAATATTGATACCGCAGTTTTAGGCTGTACCCATTTCGGTCTTTATCACCGGGAAATCGCCCAAATGCTTCCGCAAGCCAATCTGGTGGGAAGCGGCGCGCCGACCGCTCAATATTTATATAAAGTGTTAAATCAGAAAGAATTGATGAGCAACAACAAAGCGCCGGGAAAAGTTATTGTTAAAACGACCGGCGATCCGGCGAAACTCAATAAACAAATTAAGTGGTTTAAAAAGCCTTACCAAGGAATTTATCATATTGATATCTAAAAACATTTATGAAAAGAAGTAATTATGGCAAAGCTGCTTTGGTTGATTTTGGAAGTTTAACGATTTGTCAAATATTTGTTCGGTAATTTTCCAAAACCAATTATTTTAAATCGCAAAACTTGATTTAAGGTTTTCGAAAAATAACCGACCCGGTGGTTCTAATAACCGAATATTAAAGATTTATTTAAATGCTGAGCAAGGATTTATTTCTTGCGTATTTTTAATAACTTCGGATACTCTACTGATTTTTTAAAGGGTTTTTGATATAATGAAGATTATAACGGAGGTAAGTATGAAGAAAATATTACGTTTTATGATTGTTTGGTTGGTTTTGTGTTTTGGATTTACATTATACGTTAACGCCGCCACCGGTGATGTTTCGTTAATTATTGTAAATCCGGGTGCGGATATGTCAAAAGAAGTGAATATTTCATGGCATACCGCTTTAGACGGCACAATGGTCAAGTATACTTTGGAATCGGATACCGCTTTTACAAATAAGAAATTTGTAATCGGTGAATGTACTGCAATTCCTTTTGACGGAAAATCAAATATTAAACAATGTAAAGCAACATTGACTAAATTACAGCCGGACACTAAATATCGATTTCAGGTCGGAAAAGAAAGTTGGTCAGAGGTTTATCATTTTAAAACCGCCGGCGACGGAACCTTCAGTTTTATCCATATGACCGATATTCATGCTTATACACCGCTTCCCTCCCGGGTCGCAACCGCCAATACCATCCTTAATAAAGCAAAAGCGATTACCGCTGATTTGGAATTTGCTTTATTTTCCGGTGATGTTACGGCTTACGGAACTTATTATGATCAATGGGAAAACTTGTATCGCTTGGACACTGCTCGGGAAATGATGTATGCCATTACCCCGGGAAATCACGATTATTATAACGGCAGTGCCAAAGTTACAAATATCAGTTATTTTAATGCGATGACGAATAATCCTGCTAACGGTGCCCCCAATGTCGGGGGTTCATCCTATTATTTTAAATATGGCGATGCGTTATTTATTTCAATTGATTCCGAAGCGGCATATCACGATCAAAATACCTTCCTTACGAGTCAAAAAATGTGGTTTCAGCAAGTTGTGGAACAAAATCCTGCTGAATTTATTATCGTTTATTGTCATAAGCCTTTTTATACCGGCGACGGACTGAGTGGTACGCAGTTTAAATTCATGCGTAACAATTTTTTATCATATTTTGATCAATACGGCGTTGATTTGGTTTTAACCGGTGATAATCACATTTTAGCCCGGACCCATTCTTTATTTAATGGTCAAAATACAAATAATCCGGCTCACGGAACGGTATATATTGTCGGGCCGCAAATTGGTGACCGGTATAAAGAACCGGGAACACCGCCGGCCGAAATCGCTTTTACCGCCGGCGGTAAAATAGACGGCGGTACTGTCGTTACCGTCGGTGACGGTAAAATCAAACTTAAAACGATTGATTCCGCGGGAATAGTTCTTGACAGCTACGAAATCATTGCCAAGTCTACAACAATTAAGCAAACCGAGTACTTGGATTCCTTATCAATCAGTCTGGACGATAAGGATATAAGCAAAGGCACTCTCTCCTATAAAGACCAGGGGCGGGGACGAATCAATAAAATTCGTATTATCAATGAAAATAATGAGGAAATCGCTTCATATAATTATCCGCTTACTTCAAAACTTGAAATTAGCGGTTTACCCGCCAGCGGTGCGGTGTATGGATTAAAATTGGAAACGACATTTCGGACCGGGGAAAAGGCAGAGAAAATCATTAATCCGGAAATTCCCGAAACTTATTTCGGAAAGATATATAATTTACGGGTTGAAGCTATCGATGAGAAAGAAACGGGCCTCTTTTGGGACAGTGCCTTGATTCCGGACAAATTGGCAAAAATCCAGTTGTATGTCAACGGTATATTGCATAAAGAGGTAACGCCCGATGAGAGAGTGATTATTCTGGATCGCATCAGTCCTTATCAACTTAATTTTTTAGAGTTACGTGCCGTTGATAATGAAGCAAAAACCGTTTATACAGAAACCATCGAATACGGTCACGAAGCGGAAGAAGTTACAATCGCTTATGAAGAAAACATAAAAACTTTATATTGCGGCGATAAACTCTTGCCTTCCGTTACTGTAACTCCGGACCAGCCCCTAGAACTTGAATTTACATCAAGCGATGAGAGCGTAGCGACGGTCAATCAACACGGAGAAATTACCGCCGTTGCCGCCGGGACTTGTGAGATTATGGTTAATGTTGTAAAAAGATGGAATGTCTACTCGGTTATTGAAGTAACGGTTAAAGATGTTGAATTGTCATTTGTTGAATCGATGCTTGCCCTGAAGGTCGGAGCTAAAACAACTCCGGCATATACGGTTACACCAAAAAGGGATTTGAATTTGGCGTTTAAATCAAGCGACGAGAAAGTTGCCACGGTCAATGAAAACGGAGAAATAACGGCAGTGGGTCCCGGCACCTGCATTATCAACATCATTAATTCCGACCGACCGAATGTAAAAGCTACTATCGAAGTTACGGTGCAAGCGGCGAAAAAAGGATGCTTTGCCTCGGTTAGCACCATCTTTGGTTTTGGCGGTTTCGGTTTGATGTTATTCTTATTAAGAAAACGCCGTTACGGTTTATAATTTTCAAATAAAAATAACCTTATTGGAGTTCCGATAAGGTTATTTTTTATAAATGTTATTAGGATAGATCATTCTTTGATATATTTTACCGATTCTCTTTCAACAAGATCTGTTTGAATTTGTTTTTGAAAAACTTTATTTTTATTATTTAAACATTCAATCATCAGGTTAAATGCCTTCTTCGCATAATAGTCTTTCTGCGGCCCGGCAGATGTTAATTTCGGCATTAAATTATCGCAAAGCGGGGTATTGTCGAAACTGATTATTGATATATCATCAGGAACTTTTAGGCCTTTTAGTGCCAAAATGGTATAGAGACGCTGAGCGGCGGCATCACAATGGCAAATAAAAGCCGTCGGCAATTCGCCCGGTAACGTTGAAACAATATCGCCGGTTTCTTCATTTTTTTCTAAGTTGATATTAATATGCCATTGATTATTAATCGGAAACTTTGCTGCGGTTAAAGCTTTTAAATATCCGAAATAGCGATCAGCTATGGAGGCGGTTTTATTGATATTACCGACAAAACCGATATTCTTATGGCCCTTGATAATAAGATAATTGCTTATCATATAAGAAAGATGAGTATTAATAAAATAAATTATAAAAAGCATTTCATCGGATTTTGATGAAATGCTTTTTATTTAGGAATCTGTTTTTCGATATTTATTAAGACCGGTTGTGAATAAATCATTGCCGCGGCAGTCATAAGCGACAATCGCCGGGAAATCTTCGACTTCAAGACGGTAGATAGCTTCCGGTCCCAAGTCGGGGTAGGCAATCAGTTCACAACTTTTAACCGTTTTTGCCATCAAAGCGGCAATGCCGCCGGTGGCGGTAAGATATAGGCCTTTATGATTAACGATTAATTGTCTGATTTCTTCGGTTCTTTGGCCTTTGCCAATCATTATTTTTAAACCCAAGGGAATTAGAATTTTAGAATAGGCATCCATTCGGTAACTGGTGGTCGGCCCGGCGGCTCCAATCGGGTTACCGGGTTTGGCCGGAGACGGTCCGACATAATAGACGACCGCATCTTTTAGTTCGAAGGGAAGCGGCTCTCCTTTAGCAATTGCTGCGGTTAGGCGGGCGTGAGCGGCATCGCGGGCGGTATAAAGGGTTCCGCTTAAAAGAACAGCTTCACCGCTGTAAAGACTTTCAATTGTTGCTTCGTTCATCGGAATTGTAATTTTCTTCATAAATATCACCTATAAAACTTTAGATTTATGCCGTGTAACATGACACTGCAGGTTGACGGCTACCGGGAGACTGGCAATATGACAAGGATAGGTATTGATTTTAACGGCGAGAGCGGTAACGCGGCCACCATAACCCATCGGTCCGATTCCGGTTTCATTTATTTTAGTGAGTAATTTTTCTTCAAGATTGCTAATATGCGGCAGCGGTGAGTGATCGGCTAAATCACGTAAGAGTGCTTCTTTGGCCAAGAGCGGTGCTTTTTCCAAATTACCGCCGATCCCGATACCGACAATTAAAGGCGGACAAGCTTTACCGCCGGCAGCTTTAACCGTGTCCAAAACAAATTGGATAATTCCGGTTTCACCTTCAGCGGGAGTAAGCATTTTAACGGCACTCATATTTTCGGCGCCGCCGCCTTTCGGTACAACGGTTATTTTTACATCATGACCGGGAAAAATTTTGGTATGGATTATTGCCGGGGTGTTATCACCGGTGTTTTTACGCCGAAGCGGGTCGGCAACAACCGACTTTCTTAAATACCCTTCCGTATAAGCCCGATTGACGCCGCGGTTGATTGCCGCTTCGATATCGCCGGTAAATGCGACTTCACTGCCGATTTCCAGAAATACAACCACCTGACCGGTATCCTGGCAAAGCGGAATGGCTTCGCATTTTGCCACTTTCTGATTTTCAAGAATTTGTTTTAATACCGTTTGACCGAGCGGGCTTTGTTCTTTATTTAAAGCATCATGTATCTTTAGAACAAGATCACTGCCGGCACAAAAGGCACATTCGGTTAACAGTTCGCATACAGCGTTACTTACTGATTTTAAATCTAAACTTCGCATTTTTTCCCTCCGTTTTCTAATTATATCATTTATCATGAAAAGAGCAAGTTTTTATTAGATTTTCGTTGCTACAAACTTTTAATCGGTATATGATAAATTAGTCGTTTAGCATCTAAAAAGCGTAAAGAAGCGAAAATATTACCGAAATATCGTATTTTAAAGAAAGATTATAAAAATAAGAATCAATAATCGTTATTGCATATAAATTTTATATTGACCGGTGATAG
>JALOBF010000057.1 GCA_023228385.1 Bacilli bacterium | reverse complement strand
GTCGTCGGTAAAACAATTACTCTTGATGAATTATTATCCACATTTAATGCTGTTTTTATTGGTACCGGCGCCGGATTACCGAAGTTTATGGGTATTCCCGGTGAAAATTTAAACGGTGTCCTTTCCGCCAATGAATTTTTAACCCGGATTAATTTAATGAAAGCTAACCAAAAAGGGTATGATACCCCTCTTAAAGCGTTACGGGAAGTAATAGTTGTCGGCGGGGGAAATGTCGCGATGGATGCCGCCCGCGCCGCGCATCGCCTGGGAGCGCAAGTCACAGTTTTATATCGGCGCAGTTTTGAAGAGATGCCGGCGCGGCGGGAAGAGGTGCATCATGCGTTGGAAGAAGGAATCAAAATTCTTTTTTTGGTTAACCCCGTCACTTTAACGGGTGAGGACTACTTTGTCAAGCGGGTTAACTGTGTTCAAATGAAATTAAGTGCTCCCGACGAGTCAGGCCGCCGCCGAACATACCCAATCGACGGAACGGAATTTACGCTTCCGGCGGATACCGTTATTATGGCACTCGGTAATTACCCCAATCCCTTACTTGCCGCCGCCACCCCCGATCTCCTTATGACTTCGGGCGGTTGTATTGTTATTAACGATCGGTTAATGACCAGCAAAAAAGGTGTGTTTGCCGGCGGTGATGCGGTTACCGGCGCCGCTACGGTTATTATGGCGATGGCTGCCGGTAAGGCAGCGGCATATGAAATTGATAATTATATAACCAAAACTTAAAACGGCATAGATAAATAAAAATATAAATAATTCTTAAACATTCCCCGCCAAGGAATGTTTTTTTATGATATATTTTTCTCTTTTGTATATAAAAGATTATTTATGCATATAATATTAGCAAAAAGCACTTGACAGTGCTAACAAAAAAGAGTATAATACTATTAGCATATACCAACAGAGAGTGCTAAAAGGAGAATGATATGATATCAGATCGCCAAAAATTGATATTAAAAGTAATTGTTGAAGAATTTGTAAGGACCAACGACCCGGTCGGATCGAATACAATTATTAATCATCCGCATTTTTCCTTAAATATTTCTTCTGCCACCGTTCGTAATGATATGATGGAACTCGAGCAGTTGGGATTTATTGAAAAAACTCATTTTTCGAGCGGAAGGATACCATCAGAAGCGGGATATCGTTTTTATGTAAAAGAGATACTGGCGGAAAGGGACCGAAGTAGCGATCGATTCCCGATGATTGATGAGATTTTTAGGAGAGATTTCATCAGTCGGGAACAGGCGATTAAAGAAGCGATGCGGCTTGTAACCGAATTGACTAATTATACTTCCATTGTGTTGGGGTCAACCGGTTATAATGCAAAAATCAAACGACTTCAGTTTGTGTCATTAACCGCCCGTCATGCCGTTATTTTGTTAGTTACCGATAAAGGCTATGTCGAAAGCAAAAAAATCATTATTCCCGATGATATCAGCGTTCGCGATATCGAAAGGGTTATTACGGTTTTAAATGAGATCCTTCATGAAACACCAATCTCCAAAATCGATGAGACGATTAATCAAAATTTAAAGGAAACCGGATTAAAATCGTTTGTAGAGTATTATAATGATTTAATCAGTGCTTTTGTTCGCATTTTTACGGAAATGGTTCAAGATAAATATTTTCTTTCCGGACAAAGCAATATTCTTAATCTTCCTGAATTTCAAAACATTAATAAAGTTAAAGAGTTTGTTAATGCCATTGAAAATCAGGAAATCTTAAAAGCGATATCGGTTTCCGAAGACGGTTTAACCGTTAGAATCGGTGAAGATAATTTAATTAAAGCGATGAAGGACTGTACGGTAATAACCGTTCCTTATGAAATTGCTAACGGGGAACGGGGAGCAATCGCCGTAATCGGTCCGACCCGGATGGAGTATCAAAAAATCATTCCGCTGTTGGAGTATATAGCAAATAATATAAAGAGGGTAATATAATGCATAATCGTTATCGTGAAGAAGAAAAACAAGAAACAAAATTAAAAAATACAATTGACGGCGAAGCCGCTCCGGAAACGGCTGCTCCGGAAGCAACCGAGGTTGAAACGGAAGTTTCTTTTCCGACAAAAGAAGAAATCGAAGAATTGACCGCTGAAATAAAAAAATTAAACGATCTTTATCTTCGGACTTTAGCCGACGCTGAAAACTATAAAAAACGGATTAATGAAGAAAGGATTAGGGAAAGGAAATATGGAGCACAGCGGATATTCGAAAAAATGATTTCAGTGTTGGATGTTTTCGATCAAGCCCTTAATGTCGAAACTGACGATCAGAAATTGAAAAACTTCCTTATCGGTTTTACAATGATTAATAAGCAGTTAAAAGAGATAGCGGAAGAAGAGGGCGTTAAAAAAATCGAAGCTCTTAATCAGAAATTCGACCCGACTTATCACCATGCCATGGAAGTCGAGTATAATGAAGAAAAAGATGATAACATCGTTCTTGAGGTTTATCAGAACGGTTACACCTATAAAGATCGGGTTTTACGCCCGGCTTTAGTTAAAGTAAATAAAAGTAAAAAGGAGGAAGACTTAAATAATGAGTAAAATAATAGGAATTGACTTAGGGACCACAAACTCATGTGTTGCCGTTATGGAAGGGGGCGAGCCTAAGGTTATCGTTAATGCCGATGGCGGACGTACCACCCCTTCGGTTGTCGCCTTTAAAGACGGGGAAATTTTAGTCGGCGAAATCGCTAAACGGCAGGCAATTACGAATCCCCATACCGTATCTTCCATTAAACGGATGATGGGCAGCACCGAAAAAATTGATGCTAATAATAAGAAATACACGCCACAGGAACTTTCAGCAATGATTCTTCAGAACTTGAAGGCAACGGCGGAAGCATACCTTGGCTCGAAAGTCACCGATGCGGTAATTACCGTTCCCGCTTACTTTAATGACGCTCAACGCCAAGCGACAAAAGATGCGGGGCGAATTGCCGGACTGAATGTCCGTCGGATTATTAATGAACCGACCGCGGCGGCTTTGGCTTACGGAATTGATAAAAAAGAAAAAGAATTAACCGTACTTGTTTATGACTTAGGCGGCGGGACCTTTGATGTTTCCGTTTTAAATCTTGCCGAAGGAACTTTTGAAGTTCTTGCCACTGCCGGCAACAACCGCCTGGGCGGGGATGATTTTGATCAGATTGTTATGGATTATATGGTGGATGAGTTTCGAAAAGAATATGGCGTGGATTTAAGCAAAGATAAAATGGCCTTGCAACGGTTAAAAGACGGGGCGGAAAAAGCAAAAAAAGAATTAAGCGGCGTTGCTAAAACCGATATTAATTTACCGTTTATATCGGTGGGACCGGCCGGACCGCTCCACTTAACAATGTCACTTACCCGGGCAAAATTTGATGAATTAACCGTTCAGCTTGTTGAAAAATCATTGGAACCTTTGCGCCGGGCTTTAAGCGATGCCAAAATGACCGCTAAGGATATTGATCAGGTCTTGCTTGTCGGCGGATCCACCAGAATTCCCGCCGTACAGGAAGCGGTTAAACGCGAACTCGGTAAAGAACCGAATAAGGGTATTAATCCCGATGAAGTTGTGGCGATGGGGGCGGCCATTCAAGCCGGTGTTCTTGGCGGCGATGTTAAGGATGTTCTATTGCTTGATGTTACCCCGCTTTCGCTCGGTATTGAAACATTGGGCGGCGTCTTTACCCGCTTGATTGAAAGAAACACAACAATCCCGACTTCGAAATCACAGATTTTCTCAACGGCCGCCGATAATCAACCGGCCGTTGATATCCATGTATTACAGGGCGAACGGCCGATGGCCGCCGATAATAAAACACTGGGCCGTTTTCAGTTAACCAATATTCCGCCGGCCCCCCGCGGTATCCCCCAAATCGAAGTGGCCTTTGATATCGATGCCAACGGTATCGTTAATGTCAGTGCCAAAGATTTAGGTACCGGTAAGAGTCAATCAATCACGATCCAAAGCGGCTCCGCTTTATCCGAAGAGGAAATAAAACGGATGGTAAAAGCAGCGGAAGAAAATGCCGAATCGGATAAACAACGCCGGGAAGAGATTGATTTACGCAATGAAAGCGAACAGGCGATTTATACGGTACGTAAAGCGGTTGAAGATCTCGGCAGTGAAGTAACCGATAAAGAGAAAAAAGATATTGAAGAAAAAGTCGCTGAATTGGAAAAAGCTTTAAAGGGCGATGACCTTAATAAAATCAGAACGAAAAAAGATGATTTGCTGAAAGCCAGTCAAAATATTGCGACGCGGGCATACCAGAAAACTCAGGCTCAGCACCAGCAACCGCAACCAACTGATACCAAACCGGAAGATGATGTCGTTGACGCCGAAATTGTCGATGATTAGTCTTGAATCCGTCAGAAAGAGAAGATTATGGCCAAAAGAGATTACTACGAAGTTTTAGGGGTATCAAGGGGTGCATCGGAAGATGAAATAAAGAAAGCCTATCGAACACTGGCCAAAAAATATCATCCTGATGTCAGTAAAGAACCCAATGCAGAGGATAAATTCAAAGAAGTGCAGGAAGCCTATGAGGTTTTAAGCGATCCGGCAAAACGAGAACAGTACAACCAATTCGGTCATGACGGGCTTAACTTCGGTTCACAGTCTGATGGCTTTAACTTCGGAGGCTTTGGCGGATTCGGTGGTTTTGACGATATTTTATCTTCAATATTTGGCGGTACAAGGCGCAATACCCGAGCTACCGGCAAAACCCGGGGTGCCGATTTACGAACTTCAATTACCATTAGTTTTGAAGAAGCTGCTTTTGGTACGGAAAAAGAAATCGCAATTAATAAATATGAAACTTGTACCACCTGCAATGGCTTAGGGGCCGAGTCGCGAAACGATATTGAAACCTGTTCCCAATGTCATGGCCGCGGTCGGGTTATTGTCGAACAAAGTTCGTTGTTCGGGCGAATTCAAACGGAAACCACTTGTTCTAATTGTAAAGGTTCCGGTGAAATTATCAAAAATAAATGTAAAACTTGCAATGGCGAAGGCCGTACCCGGCAAACGGCCCGAATTAAAGTTAAAATTCCGGCCGGTATTGATGATGGTCAAGGGTTGAAACTTTCCGGTTACGGTGAAGCCGGGACAAAAGGCGGCATTCCCGGTGATTTGTATATTAATGTTACGGTTCGTCCGCATGAAATATTTGAACGTGACGGACTCCATATTTATATGGAAATGCCAATTACTTTTAGTCAGGCTGCTTTAGGGGATACGGTTTCGGTTCCGACCCTTAGCGGCAACGTTAATTTGAAAATTCCGGCCGGCACCCAAACTGGAACAAAATTCAAGTTAAATCGAAAGGGAATTGCCAATTCCCGAACCGGAGTAACCGGTCATCAATATGTGGTTATTAAGGTTGTGACGCCGACTCATCTTACCAATGAACAGAAGGAATTGTTCACCCGCTTAAGCAGAACCAATGAGGAATCATCAAGTTTTTTCGATAAAATCAAAAAATTCTTTAAATAAAACTGAAAAGCCATGAATTAGAGTTTCAGGACTCTGTTTATGGCTTTTCTTAATATAGATAATGAAAATACTCTTGTAATGATTAGGGAACGGTGGTATACTTAAGTAACAAGGAGCAACTAAAGGACACATTTATGACAATTAATAATTATATTTATATAATTACTGCCTTGGTTTTGTTAGTAACTGTCATATTATTAAGCAAATTCAAAGTGCCGGCCAAAAAGCGGTTAAGAAGATTAATCATAACTTTCGGTATTTTAGCAATTGTAATGTTTACTTTAAGAGTTGCCTTATTTCCATCATTATCGAGCGTAAAAAGCAGCGGTGAATATAAATATAATTCTGAAGTTATCCAATTAAATGATCAGTCCAGAACCGAAACTTATAAAAATGACGGCCGCTGTCGTAAATTATCGGTCATAGTATATTACCCCAACGATGCAAAAGTCAAAGCCAATTCTTGTCCGTTGGTAGTATTTTCTCACGGCGGAATCAGTAATAAAATGAGCAATGTTTCGTTATTTAAAGAACTTGCGACTCATGGCTTTGTCGTGGTCAGCATTGATCATCCTTATCATTCGCTTTATACGAAAATTGACGGTAAAACAATTATGATAGATTCGGGTTATATGAAAGAATTACAAAATGAGGATTCGCACTCGGATATTGCCGCTTCATATCAATGCTATCAAAAATGGATGAGAATTCGGACCGGAGACATTAATTTTGTTATTGATACTTTTATTGCCGAATCATCCAAAACTAATAATTCATTTTATTCTTTGGTCAATTGTAATAAAATCGGCGTTATCGGTCATTCTTTGGGCGGAGCTGCGGCATTGGGCATCGCTCGTCAAAGAAGCGACATTAAGGCGGTAATTGCTTTGGAATCACCGTATATGTGTGATATTACCGGCTTTGCCGGCGATGAATTTACGTGGAATACCGAACCATATCATTGCGCAATAATGAATATTTACAGTGATAACGGTTATCCCCTAATTGAATCCGATAATAAATATGTTCAAAATAAAAACTATTTATTTAATGAAGCGAATGTTGAGTACTATTATGTGAAAGGAAGTAATCATTTTACATTAACGGATTTAGTCAGAAAATCACCTTTTATGTGCAGTGTTATCGGCGGCGGTTATCATCGAAACGGATATGAAACTTTGAAGTTTATTAACGAAAAAAGCTTGGCTTTTTTTAATAAGCATTTAGTTAATTGACTTTTAATAAGACTTTATTTGCGGATAAGGAGAACCAATTATGTTTGGAAAAATAATGACTATTTTTACCTTTGCATTAATGGTGTTTTGTACAATCACATTTGGTTTTGTGAAAAAAAACAGTTATTTTGGTATCAGAACCAAGATAACGATGATGTCGGAAGATATTTGGCACAAAGCTCATATTGCCGGAGCAATTGCGACCGTGCCGTTTGATGTTATTCTTTTATTGATAATGATATTTGTTGAAGCCAGCGAAACTCAATTGTGGTTAACTTTACTTACGATTATCATTTGGAGCATTGTCGTTTTGGTTGTATCGGGTTTAGCCGTACGTGAGGATGCAAAAAAGAAAAAAATACACGAGGAAAAGGAATTAAAAGAGCAGATTAAGAAGGAAAGCGGTTATCGGATTTGGGTTAAAAAATAGTAATTAGCGATTATTTGATCAATCATTAAGCTTAAGGTAAAATTATTATAAGTGATATTATTATACTTATAAGCGGTTTTACCTTTTTTTAATTGCAACCTAAGCTCCGTAAAAATTTATAATTTTATAACAAGGGGTAGATTAAAGACTTCCAGCCGAAACTGATATTTGCAGCGGGTAATAAAATCAATCTTGCCGCCGATTTTAACATCGGCATGAAACGATACTTTTTATTGTGCTTTATGCAATTTTCTTTTATTTTTACGATAAACAGTGTATAATATAAGATAAGAAGGTGTACTATGCAGCGTTATTTTATCAAAGAAGAACAAATTGAAAATAAAACAGTTACCATTACCGGCAGCGATTATCATCATATAAAAAATGTGATGCGGATGCGGGAAAAAGAACGGATTGTGGTTTGCCCCAACAACGGTAAGGCTTATTTGGCGGAAATCGGCAATTTTGTTGATAAATCGGTGGAAGCATTAATTATTGAGGAATTAACAGAAAACCGGGAAATGAAGGTTCGGGTTACGGTCGCGATGGGTTATACTAAAGCCGCAAAACAGGACGAAGTCGTACGCCGACTGGCCGAATTGGGCGCGGATAGTTTTCTTCCGATCTTTATGCAACGCAGTATTGCCAAGGCAACGGAAAACCAAGCTCATAAAACGGCCCGGCTTATGAAAATCGCCAAAGAAGCTTGTGAACAGTCACAGCGTCAGCGGTTAATGCGGATTTTCCCGCCGGTCGCTTTTTCTGATTTTATTGCTACCAGTGCCAATTATGGTTTACTGTTATATGCTTATGAAGAGAAACGTCACGATAAAAGTTTAAAATCAATTTTATCCGAATTTACCGGAAATTCGATTATCGTTTTGGTCGGTCCCGAAGGGGGTATCAGTAGAGAAGAGGCCGAGCGGTTGGATCGGTCCGGCTTTCGGGCGGTCGGGCTTGGGCCGCGTATTCTGAGAACCGAAACGGCCCCCCTTTATATTATGAGCGTTTTGGCTTACAGTACGGAGTTATAATTATGCGAATCAGCTATTTTGCCTTAGGCTGTAAAGTAAACGAATACGAAGCGGCCGCTGTCGTTAACCGCTTTCTTGAGCACGGTTATCGGCTTGTCGATTTTCATGAGGAAACCGATGTTTGTATTATCAATACCTGTACAGTAACCGCTATGAGCGATGCTAAAAGCCGTAAAATTATTAGGCAGGCCATTCGTCGCAATCCCCATGCCGTTATTGCCGTTATGGGGTGTTATGCTCAACTCAATCCCCAATCGGTATTCCAAATTCCCGGCGTTGATATTGCTATCGGTACCAGTAACCGTCATCTTTTGTTTGAGTTGGTGGAAAAGGTCCTTAAGGAGAAAACCCCATACTATCAGGTTGATGCCCTTAAAAACGTTCACGAATACGAAGAATTAAAAATCAAAAAATATATAAGTCGGGTCCGGGGATTCGTTAAGATTGAAGACGGATGTGATAATTTTTGCAGTTATTGTGCGATTCCCTATGCCCGGGGGCGGGTCCGCAGCCGCCGGCCGGAAGATGTCATTGCCGAGATATCTCACCTTAGCGCTGCCGGAATAAAGGAAATCGTCCTTACCGGCATAAATACCGGTGCTTACGGTGCTGATTTTGTTGATTATATTTTTGCCGATTTATTAAATGACATCTTTACAAAAGTACCTGATTTAGGCCGAATCAGAATATCGTCGGTTGAAATTACCGAGATTTCCGACAGTTTACTTACGGTTCTTGCTCGCCATAAAGACCGTTTTTGTGATCATTTTCATATTCCGCTCCAGGGTGGAACCGATAAAATCTTAGCACAAATGAACCGTAAATACACCGTTAGTTATTATGCGGAAAAGCTTGAAAAGATCCGCCGCCTGTTTCCTCAC
>JALOBF010000056.1 GCA_023228385.1 Bacilli bacterium | reverse complement strand
AAATTTGCCGGAGCCGATGTTGTTGCCACCAGTTACACTTTGTCTTCAGGGATAAAAAAACAAGGTGGGTTTGATTTGATTATTTGCGGAAAGCAAACAACCGACGGCGATACCGCTCAGGTAGGACCGGAAATTGCCGAACATTTAAAAATTCCCCATATTTCTTATGTGGATAAAATTATCGATATTAAAGAAAAATCGGTTACGGTTTCGGTTAGCATGGATAAAACAACAGAAGTTTGGGAAATTGATTATCCTTGCCTAATAACCGTCGATAAAGGTATATATACTCCCCGCCTTCCTTCTTATAAAAGAGGATTAAAGTTTAAGGATTATCAAATAAAAGTTCTAAGTTTTAATGATATGGAAGATAAAGACGAAAACCATTACGGTTTAAAAGGTTCGCCGACCCAGGTTGAACGGATGTTCCCGCCGCTACGGATTACAGATAAAGAAATCTGGCAGGGTTCATCCGCTGAATTGGCAGTAAAAATGGCGGATAAACTGAAAAATTTGCAGGTGCTTTAATATGGGAAAAATAAGGATAGATCAAAATAAAGTAAATCCCCAAACAGCGGAACAATCAATTAAACTTTGTCCGTTTAATGCAATTTATTATGAACAAGGAAAGCTGGGAATTAACGCGGCTTGCCGGATGTGTAAAATTTGTGTTAGAAAGGGTCCGGCCGGCGTTTTTGCGTATGAAGAAGAAAAAATCATTGCCATCGATAAAAGTAAATGGGTTGGCATTGCCGTCTTTATTGAACATAGCAGTGATGGAATTCACCCGGTCTCATTTGAATTAATCGGTAAAGCAAAAGAATTAGCAACGGTTATCAACCATCCGGTTTATGCCGTGTTGTTCACCGATAAGGTTTCTAAGTTCACTGATGAGATTCTATCTTACGGGGTTGATAAGATATACAGCTATGAACATCCGGCTTTTAATCATTTTAATGTTGAAATCTATACCAATGCGATGGAGCATTTCATCAATAAAGTAAAGCCGTCGGTTATTTTATACGGCGGTACTTCTATCGGCCGCAGTTTTGCGCCGCGCGTTGCCGCTCGTTTTAAAACGGGTTTAACGGCTGATTGTACGATTTTGGGGATGAAACCGAATACTGATCTGATTCAAAACCGTCCGGCTTTTGGCGGAAATATTATGGCCGGCATTATTTGTCCCAATCATCGGCCGCAAATGGCGACGGTCAGATATAAAATCTTTAAAAAACCGGAAAAAGTCATCCCTTGCGGTGAAGTGGTGGCTTTGAATACTGATGATTTGGCTTTTTCTACAAACGTCCGATTAACCGCAATTAACCCGAAACCAAAGGAAATTGATATTAGTGAAGCCGAAGCGATTGTCGCTTTAGGCCGGCCTTTTAAAACCCCGGCCGATTTTGCGATGGCGCAGGAACTTGCCGATCTATTAGACGCTCAGATTGCCGGAACCCGGCCTTTGGTTGAAGCTGGGCTTCTTGACCCGCGTAAACAGATTGGTTTAAGCGGCCGGACGGTAGCGCCTAAGTTATTAATTACGCTTGGGGTTAGCGGCGCTGTTCAGTTTACCGCCGGAATGACCGGCAGCGAGTTGGTTTTTTCCGTATGTTCCGACCCTAATGCTTCAATTTTCAATGTTGCCCATTATGGATTGGTGGGAAATCTTTTTGAAATCGTTCCAAAATTAATCGACGAGATTAAAACGCGGAAAGGAATGGAATAGTTATGTATAAAAAGATTGACTCTAAAGATATTGCTTATTTTAAATCGTTTATTTCTGAAGATCGCCTTTTTATCGGTCCGGCAATTGTTGAGGAATATGCCAAAGATGAGCTGGGAACCGTTAAGAATTATCCGGAAACGGTTATCAAAGTGCTTACGGCTTATGAAATATCAAAAATAATGAAATATTGTAACCAACAGGTTATTCCCGTTACACTCCGCGGCAGCGGTACCGGATTGGTTGGCGGCTGCGTACCGGTCAAGGGGGGAATAGTCCTTGATATGACTATGATGAATAAAATTCTTGAACTTGATGAGGAAAACCTGACTTTAGTTGTTGAAGCGGGTGTTCTCTTAATGGATATATATAGTCATATTGAGCCTTTAGGGTATTTTTATGCTCCCGATCCGGGGGAAAAGAGTGCTACTATCGGCGGTAATATTGCTACTAATGCCGGCGGAATGCGGGCGGTTAAATATGGCGTTACCCGTGATTGGATTTTGGCCCTTGAGGTGGTATTGCCGAATGGCGAGGTGACGCAGTTTGGGCGCAAGGTGGTAAAAGACACAACCGGATATTCTTTAAAAAATTTAATTATCGGCAGTGAAGGTACACTGGCGATTGTAACCAAAGCTTATCTTAAACTGATTCCCCTTCCCGCGAAAACAATCAGTTTATTGGTTCCGTTTAAAACATTGGAACAAGGAATCGATAAAGTACCGGTTATATTGCAATCAAATACCGACCCGACGGCGATTGAATTTTTCGGTCGGGAAACAATCGCTTTTGCGGAAACTTTTTTAGGAAAAAAATTCCCCGATACCGATAATCAAGCCTATATTTTGCTTACTTTTGATGGATTTGATGAAGAAGATGTCAATCGCAAATATCAACAGGCGGCCCGGTTATGCCTAAATCAATTGGGAGCTGAAGATGTATTGATTGTTGATACCGATGAAAGAAAAGATGATGTTTGGAGCGCACGGGGTGCCTTTTTGGAGGCGATTAAAGCATCTACAACCCAAATGGATGAATGTGATGTCGTTGTTCCGCGCGCCAAGGTCAGTGAATTTATTCGTTTTACTTATGGACTTAGTGAAAAGTATAATATCCGTATTCCCAGTTTCGGTCATGCCGGTGATGGCAACCTCCATATTTATATTTGTAAAGATAATTTAAGTGATAATGAATTTAATCAAAAATTGGCAGCGGTATTTAGCGAAATGTATAAAAAAGCCAAAGAATGTGGCGGTTTGGTGTCGGGAGAACACGGAATCGGTTATGCGAAAAAAATTTATATGAAAGAAGTATTGGGTGATACTCAAATTAATTTAATGAAAGGAATTAAAAAAGCATTTGACCCCAATTATATTTTAAATCCCGGTAAATTATTTTAAACCGGGTAACCTATGATAATATTATGAAAAAAAACAAAATACCCTTTATTTTTTGATTATTATATGATATAATACTTTATGAAAAGGCTTTATAAGTTTCCCCAGAAACTTATAAAAAATAAGAGAAGGAGAAAGAAATGAAAAGAAAAAATCTTTTAATGGTTTTATTGCTCTTTGCTTTAGCCTTTCTTTTCGTAGGTTGTAAACCCGAACCGGTTGAAGAAAAACCGATTCTTGTGGTTGGAACTGTCGAATTAGAAACGGAAGAAGGCAGCACCGTTAAAATCAGTGCTTCCATTACCAATACAGACGAACAATTTGATTTAGAGTTTGCTTCCGATAAAACAGCCATCGCTACGGTTGATACTAGCGGAAATGTTACGGCTAAAGCTCCGGGTCAGGCGATTATAACTGTCAGCATTAAAGATCATTCCGAACAAAAAGCTGAAGTTAAAGTGAAAGTCCTCGCTAAGCCGACCCCACCGGATAAAGGGATAGTTGAAGAATTTGCTCCAACTTCAGTGACAATCATGGGACAAGATTCAGTTTATGAAGGCGATACTGAAAAGTTCTTGTCTATGGTATTACCGCAATCTGCATATCAACGCTTAGTATGGAGTTCAAGTAACCCAGCAGTTGCTTCCGTAGATGCTGAAGGTAATGTTACCGGTCATCAAGTTGGAAAAGCCATAATTATGGCTTATTCTGCTATTGCTCCCGAAGTTAAAGGCGAATATGAAGTAACGGTAAAAGAAACAGGTGAAGATAGTGATATTGGCGCAAAGGCTTTAGATTATATTAAATCTGCGATGCCGAAATATGTTACTGAATCTTTTGTTTTACCGGTATACCCCAATCCTGATGTTTCAATTGTATGGAAAGATGGCTCAGGCGTAGAATTAGAAGAGGGTGAATACATCTATGATGAAAATTTAACTGAGGATAAAAATGATGCCGTTATCTGCGTTATTGAGTATGGATACTTCTCGGCTGAAGAGTCAATTCCTTTAAAGGTGATTGCTGATCCAGATAACAATAACTTTGCAAATCTTGAACTTATTAAAATCTATCTTGATGTTTTCTTTGCTGATCATATTGCTAATAAAGTTACAGGTGATATGGTTCTACCGACCGCATTAAAAGGTACTACTATTACTTGGACAACATCAAAGAGTGCTATAATATCGACTGCCGGCGTTTATACTAAACCCAATAATGACGCTAATGTGAAATTATCAGCTTTAGTTAAGAGCGGTCCGATTTCAACTTCGTATGAATATGATCTTGTTGCAAAAGGTTATACTGAACAAGAAAAAATCGATTATTTGTTAACTCAGGGTGTATTAAAACCGATAGTTGATTTAGAATCTAACGCAAATATTACGTTACCGACATATGATCCGAGATTTGGTTTAACAATTTCTTGGGAATCGGCTAATCATGCCATATTCGATAATGCCGGTGTTTATTCTAACCGCGATTTAGCCGAAGATACCGATGTTAAATTTGTTGCTTCCTTTAAAGAAGGCAATAAAGCATTTGAACTTAACACCGAAATTACCGTTAAAGCTTTAGCCGCTACTGATGTAAGTAAAGCAGTATTTGATTTCCTCCGTAATGATACTCTGATTTCATCAGTTCCCCAATACTTCCCGTATGGTTTACCGGGTAGAGCAAACGGTAATGAAATTGTTGGATTACCGGTCGCAATGGAAGGCCATGAAGGCGTAGCCATTACTTGGGAAGGCAATCCTGATGATTTTGACGGATTAACCCTTAAGTCTCAATATTTAAGATATCATGAAACATATCTCACCGCTACATTCAGTAAAGAAGGAGTTGTATCAACGTCAATTAAGGTACTATTGAATACCGGTCTTGCTGAAGATGCCGCTTCCTTAAATATCGGCGGACGTTTCTCTGAACAAAGCGGTACTGATCCTAATTATAAATATGACTTACTGAATACATTTAGTTATTGGGATAAATATGTTGGCGATACCGCTTATAAAGGACAACAGTATTGGAGCTATTACTCCGGTTATACATGGTATATCGATGCTGAAACCGACGGAACTTCCACATTAGAACAAAAAGCCGCCGGGGAAGGCCGAAGATATCAATACTTTGCAATGGACTTTGTTGTTCTCTATATTTTAGAAGTTGATGATGCCGGCGAAGTTACTAAATGGGATAAAGGTAATCTCAGAGACGGTGACGGCGGAAACTGGGCGATATTCTTTGTTAACCTTTCCGGTAAAGAAGCCAAAGTTCCTCTTGCAACTCATGGCGCCGGACAAGGCACTGACGGTAAAGATTGGCAGTCAACACCGGGCCGCGAGCATGCTATAACATTTGACGGCTTCAGAAAGGGATTTGTTGCTGATAAAGACGGTAAGATTACCCTTGGAAGTAGTTTCGGTGTATTGCAAGACGTATTACCGTCGACAACAACTCATATTCCAATTCCTTCCGAAGGTTATGGAATGACTTTCAAGACTCAAGAAAATCAACCGATAGTAGGTGTCTTCTGTCAACCCGAAACAACCATAACAATTCAAAAGTTCAATTTAGCTCCGGAAAATGATTATCGGGCAATTCGTTATAAGAGTAATCTTAATAATGCTGAAACAGGAATTGTTGCGCGTGAGGCAGAAGAGGATACTGATGTTGATATTGAACTTGCTATTAAAAACGCATTGTTCTATAAAAATAATCTTCGCTTAACTGAATTTGAACTTGGAATGTTTGATTTGGAAAGACTTGATGATATCATTGAAAGAAATGCGGCTCTTTGGGATGCCGATATAGAAGATATCAAAACTAAATCAGCTGAAGAAGGCTATTTAGTAGAGTTGAAAAAATTGTATGATAAATATCTGACGGTTTCTGATGAAGTTAAAGCTGTTTGCAAGGCCGAAAATCTTACTTGGTTAGAAACAGAATATGATGAGAAGTTGAAACCCCGTAAACTTACTGTTCACTTGAATGACGGAACATATTATACGGAATCAAGACAAGAAGTAGTAGATCTTTTCATGGCCGACTTCTATAAACATCTTCAAGATAAAGGTTATGAAGGCCTCCCGGATACAGTTGCAGGACTGCTCGAACTAATCGCCGCAACCGAAGATTGTATCATGACTGATGCTTTCTTGGCCGAATGGGTATTTGAACTCGAGAAGGATAATGCCAATCACCTTACCGTTGATAATGAAGCTAAACAGTTTATTCGCCAAGCAGCCTATAATGAAAAATGGACGCCTCTCCTAAAGTGGTTAAATGATACCGTCCAAACCGGACATAATGGCGGCCGTGATTTCTTAGGAAGAGTTGGCAAAAAATACTTATTTACTTATTTAACGGCAACAAGTTATAGTGGTGATGTTGTTTACGTTGCGAATACTTATTCTTCGCGCCTTAAGGAATATATCCTTGGCAAATATGCATATCCGGCATTTAAAGAAGCTTTCTTAGAAGAAACTTGGACAATTGATTCGGCTAAAGCTCAGCAAAAGATCGACGATGCGAATTTAACTTATACCGGAGGCGATACCGCAATTGTTATTCCGGAACCGGTTAATCCAGGATTTGTATTTGAAGGTTGGTATCTTGATGAAAACTTAACCAATAAAGCAACCCTGACACCGGCTGGGTTAGGTCTCCAGGATGTTAATTTGTACGCTAAATGGGAAGCTGAATAATTCCGGCTTAATACCTATTAAATAAAGTCAGGGTGGTTTCATTAAGAAATCACTCTGATTTTTTCATGGGAAAGGGTGTCGAACAGATGAAACATTACAAAAACAAAATAATATATTTGATTTTTCTGATATCAATAAGTTTTATTTTTTTCGGTTGTTCTAAAATTAGTATTAAAATTATCGGCGATTCGGTTTTGTATACCGGCGAATCGCGCGCTTTATTAATACAACCGGAAAAGTTAAGTAATAAAGTTGAATGGGAATCAAATGACAGTAATATTGTAATTGTGAATAAGGGGATTGTATTTGCGATAGCGCCCGGAGAAGCAACAGTTAGAGCATATTTAAACGGTCAAGAAGCAACGATTACAATTACCGTTATTATTCCGGAAGGAGCGAGTGAAATGGTAAAAGAAATAGATAATTTTTTACGTGATTTTTTCCCAGCCGAAGCATCAAAAAGAATCGTTTTACCGTATAGCGGCGATATTAAAATAAGGCAAAGCCTAGTCTATCCTAATGCCGTGACAAAGTTAAGACCGGGTACGGGAAAGGAAGGCCTTAAAATGCCGGGCGGCGTTAAATACGTTGTTATACATGACACTGGAATGTCAGGGGCTCAATATAATGCTGCCGGTATTAATCATTATATCCATGAACAAGCTAATTCTCCGACGGGACGCGTTGCTTCCTGGCACTATACTGTCGGTGAGGATGGCGTTTATCAACACGTTCCCGATGATGAGATAGCTTGGCACGCCGGCGATGGTTCACGGCCATACGGATCGACTTATTATAACGAAACGTATCAATTTGAGGCTATCGGGGGCGGCAACCAAAACGGAATCGGTATTGAGACTTGTATAAATACCGGCGGAGACTATCAACTGGTTTTACGGAAGACGGCAAAATTGGTTGCTTCTTTATTAATAAAATATGATTTAGAGATTGATGCAGTAAAACAGCATTATAATTTCAGCGGTAAAAACTGTCCTTACGTTATAAGAACATCCGGTTTATGGGAAGCCTTTTTGAAAGAAATTGAATTTCAAAGGTTATTGTTTAATATTGACGCTCCTGTTTCTTTTACTTGGGAAATCGATAAACCAGAAATAATTGATTATAACGGAAAAGTAATACGGGGATTTATCAACGATGAGACCGTTAATATTAAAATGAATTTAAATATTTCCGGTTATCGCCCGACGCTCATCTATCCGGTAAAGGCCTTAGGCCTAAATGACCGAGAGCGGATCGATGCTTTGTATCAGCATTTAAAGGACAATATTATACCTCAAACCATTACCGAATCGATTGAACTGCCGGCCTATAGCGAACTTTATGATGTAAATATTACATGGGAGTCAAATCGTCCCGAATGTTTTAGCGATACCGGAGGATACATAAAACCGACTCAATCAACATGGGTTACATTGACCCTCACCCTATCTTTTAATGAAACCACGGCTCACCGTCAAATTCTGGTTGTTGTGAAATAATGAAAAAATATACATTAATCAATTGCTTCGTTCATATAATATATATAATATGGTAAATTTAAAATTTTAAAAAATCGTCTAAAACAGGTTGATTTTTTATTATGATTATGGTATAATAATCTTACCGGATAAATTAATTCGGTAAGGGGGTTATTCGTTGATTAAAGAAATGGTAAAGCATCGTTTTCCCGGTCTTAAATATCTTTTTCATTTAAATCGTGACGGTCTTATTATTTTAGATGTGGAATCGGTTCAAAAAACTGCCATTTGTCCGTATTGCGGTTATCCATCTTCCAGGGTTCATTCTTATCATATTCGTAAATTTCATGATTTACCCTATGAAGGCAATGAATTATTGGTGCGCTTGCACAACAAGAAATTTTTTTGCGAAAACAAAAACTGCAGTCATACAACTTTTGTTGAGCAGTTTGATTTTATCAGTCCGGCGGAAAAGAAAACGGATCGTTTAATCGACGAAATCCTTTCGGCATATAATGACAGCAGTTCTCGAGAAACGGCATTTTCCTTAAAAGAAACAGGAATAAATGTATGTAAAGCTACGGTTTGTAATTTAAAAAACAAATATTCGTAAAAAAAGATTAAATAACAATTGACAAGGATGTAACTTTATAGTATAATAATAAACGCTGCGAAAATAATTCTAAATAGATGAATTATGGCGATAAGGTCTTTGAAAACTAAATAGAACAGGTGGAGCAGGATAAATTTTTGATGAGAGTTTGATCCTGGCTCAGGATGAACGCTGGCGGCATGCCTAATACATGCAAGTCGTACGGG
>JALOBF010000055.1 GCA_023228385.1 Bacilli bacterium | reverse complement strand
TGTAAATAGAATTGGAAGACAAAAAAGAAAAGAAAACATCGAAGGCGGTTTAAATATGAGCAAGTTTACAAAATTACAAACTTCTAGGTTATTTATTTTGCCATCCGAGGGTGCTATCTTTTTAGGGGTAAAGGATGATGATATCGAAAAAGCTATCGAAGATTCTGTGAAATTAAGCCTTGAAATAATTAATAATCAAAAAATAGATTTGATTGATATGAAAGGTGAATAAAATTGTCGCTTTCGTATCGATACTAGATATTAATATTTATTGTGATAGTTGGAATGATTATCGTAATTCGTTGGAACATACCATGTTTAAAATTATGTTCAAAGAATATTATAGAAAAACGAATTAAAATTAAGACTTATGATTTTATGATTCAGATAAAGCCAACACACACAAAATAATGGTTGGTTAACTTATGGATCCACACATTCTGAAACAAAGGCAGAGAGAATAAAAAAACAACGTATTATTATCTATTAAATACAAAAGGGCAAAGTTGATTATTAAACCAATATGCGTAAATGATGAATCTATTATAGCTGTATATTATCAAAAAAATCAATTTTTATTAAAATGTAATAATAGGGTTAGTTACATTGTGGAGGTGTAATATAAATGATATTTGAGGAAGTAATAAGCAAATATAATCAGTTATTAAAAGCCAATGGGAAATGTAAATCACACACTACCGAGCAGAAAAATTATAGATTTATTAGAAAATTTTTTACAGCAAGACGACATTTCGAACGAATTGAAATTATGGGCATTTTGGAATGTTTCAGACAATTATGCTATGCAAAGAAAACACGAATACACTAAAATCATTTAAAGTTTGAAAAATTTGTAAAATCCATACAACGAACAAATCCTAATTATATGTTAGTTGGTATGTGATACGACACAACGACTATCTTTAATTGAAGGTGGTAAGTCGGATTACTGGTCTAATTTATATTATGAGGCCATTAATAATTTAATAGAAGTATTAATGATTATATAATTACATTGATAGATAAGTTAGCATATAAGTATTATTTGGAAATTGGTGAAGAAGAGTTTACTAATAACTATTTTAAAAAGAAAATAAATACATAAATAGAAAAAATTAATGAAAGTTAAATTTAAATTGTATGTTAAAACAATAAGATAAAGGAGAAAGTACCAAATAAACTCATTAAAAACTTTTTGTTACAAAAATATATTTGAGGTATTTTTGAGATATAGTAATTGGAAATTACTATCCAAGCTTAAAGAATATTAATATTGCAAAAAACTATTGCATTCTTGTTATATCTGTGATATAATTCTAACGAACGTTAGACAAGGAAATTTGATATGACTGAGAAAAGTATGAAAGAAAAAATCAAAGAAGTAGCGGTAGAACAATTTAATAGTAATGGTTATCATGGGACAACCATTCGTAATATTGCAAAAGATGTGAATTGCTCCCTGCCTATGATATATTATTATTTCAATAATAAAAAGGACTTGTTTGATGAGATTATAAAAAAAGAATATTTTGACCTTTTAAATAAACAGGCTGCATTAGTGAGATCAAATGACGTTATAGATTTTTACACAAAGTTTGTATATAACCTTAATTTTTTAAGCAATTATGATAAAAAAGTATACAGACTTGGAATTAAGGTTTATTTGTCTTTTGATGGTGATGCGGAATTGATGGAAATGATGGATGAGTGGGAAAAGACCATAATCCCCCGGCATTATCGAATATTAAAACCATTTCTAAAAGATGTGGATAACGATATTGCGATTGTACGTACATTAGTACATTTACTGGAAACATTAATAGAAAATATTGTTGTTAAAGACAGATTTTTATCCGAAGAGGAAATTCGTGAAGAGATTTCAATTATTTTTCGCGGTCATTTATGATTTTTTTGCGCGATTGGATAAAATTTTAAAACATTATTTATTTGATTTGCGCAAATTATTTTTTTAAAACCATCTAACGAACGTTATATAAACACCTTCTTAAAAGGAGTAAAGTATAAATATTAAAAAGAAAATCGAGCTATTGCATAATTTGACTGCTATCTCTGATTTTAAGAACATCAAAGATAAGACAGATAGAATTTTTAAAGATAATGTTATTGTAAATTGTTATTTTACCAGGAGGAGAGAATATGTTTTTAAATGAAAAAAAAGATTTCAATAAGACTAATGATGATTGTGTTAAGGATTTTTGTAAATGCGAAAAAGCGGATGAAGAGTACATCCGATTATTAAAAAAACAATCCCGCAAGATAGGAAGTTATACAATGGAAAAGAGACAATTCCGTCAAAGAAAAATATTATTATATATACTTATGATTTTACTGTTGTTAATTTATCAAGAACTAGTTGGTAAGGTGGGAAGAATCGTTGCCGATTTAATACCTTATGAGCGTTTTGATCCCTTTAATGCTTTTGCCTGGGTTTCTGTTCATCATATTACAGAAATGGTTATTACTCTTGTTGTCATTATGATACTAAGTAAGATTTTAACAGTCGATTTTGCTCTCGGCTTTGGTGATAGGAAAAAAGGTATAAAATATGTAGTAGTATTTACTGTTATATTTACAGGGATTACAATTGTTTGCCATATACTTATGCAAATATATAATATGTTACCGGTTTATAATTATCCTTTAGATACGGCCAATATTCTTGGGACATTGGGTTTTCAATTGTTTTTAAGCGGACCGGCTGAGGAGATTTTGTATCGGGCTCTCCCCATTACCATGCTTGTATTTATGTTGGGGAAGAATGCAAAAGTGAAACGGAATATTACATTGGAAATAATTATTGCTTCTTTCTTGTTTGCAATTGCTCATGCAAAATGGTCTTTATTCCCGTTTAGCTTTGAAGCGAATTATTTCCAGTTGTTTTATGCGTTTGTATTAGGTAATATAATGGGGAAAGTATATCACGAGACGCATAGTATCGTATATCCAATGCTTATACATAGTATTAGCAATGTATTAATGGTCGGTACTGGATATTTGTTTCTTCTGTTGTGTTAGGTTAAGGTATGAAAAAAGTCGGACACATTTTTAGTGTTATTGTCGGAATTAGTATGATTGGAATGTGGAGTATACTATGTTAAAGAAATTGACACGAAGCCATTCAGAATTTTGAGGCTTCTTTTATCGGATATTATATGCAATTTAAAAACATGGAAATAACCATAATGTTTGGTGTACTATTTATCGCTAATGTTTTAACCGCATTTGCGGTGTTACTGTCTACCGCTTCCATGATTTTAATAGCTGTCGGCTGCTTTAAAAGCAAAGTCCATAAGAAGCTTTTTTCGCAATCGTAATTTTGGGAATTATGGCTCTGGGCTCGATTGCTACGGTCATAGTACCGATTGGATATTTTGGGATTATAGAATGCTTAAGCGTATATTCCATGGTTATTTACAGTACAGCGTTATCGCTTTTTACTCTTTCGTATCCGTTTTCGAAAACACAAGTCTGAACATTCAAGGATTGTTTTTGGTATTCTCCTAAACAATTTAATATAATGTTACAATGAACGAAGGAATAAACAAGCGGCTTTCGATTTTTTTGATTACCGCTTTTTATTATAATTATTAACATTGTAATAAAACGAAGAAATTAACATAATGTTTTTCAGTTACAATGATAATTGAAAAATGATATAATATAAATAATCAAGTTTTTATTGTGTATAAAAAATTTTTATAAAGAAGTGAAATTTATGAATTATATTTATATATTAAAATGTTCAGACGATACTTTTTATACCGGATGGACAAATAATATTGAAAAACGCCTTAATGATCACAATAATGGCATTGGCTCAAAATATACCAAAAGTAGATTACCGGTACAACTGGTTTATTATGAAGAGTTTTCAACAAAGCAAGAAGCAATGAAACGTGAATATGAAATTAAACAAAAAAGCAGAAGAGAAAAATTAAAATTAATTAATAACAATGCGTCAAAACGATAAACATATCGATATAATTATTAACATAATGTATAACAATAAACCGATATTTTGGTTGGGTTGAAAGAGGCGGTTAATAAATGAATATAGCAAATGGCAAGAAATAATCACTGATGATTATATCTTCCCATTTTAAAAACTTATAGATAAAAAACTTTATTTAGACTGTAGGTAAAATAGCACATATCATTCTTTTTCGATAAAAGAATGATAAAAACGACACTTTAAGGATAGAATTAATATAGGCTGACGTATTCAACCATCTACCCAAAAATCAATAGTATATATTGCATCTAAATATATTTCCGACGAACTATCTATTTCTGATACCGATCTGGATACGGTCGAATGGTTGAAATTTTAAATTAACTGATTATTTTACAACCCTATTATTTGAAGTCAGCAATATAAAAGAACCGAAGTAAATTATTTAATTGACTTCGGTTCTTTTGTTTAATTCTTTATTAGTATTTGCTACTTGTGCCCGATAGATATTAGCATAAGTTCCGTTTTTAGCAATAAGTTCCGCATGTGTTCCTTCTTCTACTTTCAGACCATGATCGAGGACAATAATTTTATCGGCATTGTAAATGGTGGATAAGCGATGAGCAATAACGATAACCGTTCGATTTTTGCATACGACCCTTAAAGCCTCTTTTATTAATTGTTCGGTTTCGGTATCAATATGTGAAGTTGATTCATCCATAATAAGAATTGCCGGATCATGTATAATAACACGTGCCAATGAAATAATTTGTTTTTCCCCCGCGCTTAAGTTAACACCGGAGCGGGAAATGGGATGACTGATTCCTTTTTCAAATTTCCACAGTATTTTTTCTCCACCGATAGATTTTAGCACCTTTTCAATTTCATCATCAGTTACATTTTCTTTATTCAGGCGAATATTACTGGCGATTGTACCTTTAAATAAAACCGGATCTTGTAAAACGATTCCGATATGCTCTCGATAACTTCGCTTCGATATACTTTGGATATTTTCAGAATCTACATAAATATGTCCGCTTAAAGGATCGGTAATATCATAAAATCTTAATAATAGATTCATCAGTGAACTTTTGCCGCTACCGGTATGACCGACTAATCCAATCATTTCGCCGGCAGCAATATCAAAACTTACGCCTTTTAATACATATTCATTCTCAGTATATTTGAACCAAACATTATTAAATTTAATATCTCCCCGATAACGGTCGACTTCGTATTTAGTGTCGTCTTCAATCTCAGCATCGATAATTTTATAAATACGGTTTATCCGCGTATGCGCATGTTGATACGGGCTAATTTGGGTTAAAATGATACTGATGGGTTCGATAATTTTTAGTAAGTATTCATTATAAGCATAGATTAACCCGGCGGTTATTATTATACCGGACACATTTAAATATTGCCCTCCGAAATAAGCCACCACCGCTGTTGTGATTAAAGCTCGGGCGATATTTAACATATTCCATCCCAGGGTAATGCTTAGTTTAACATCTTTCAATTGTTCATTTTTATAAATAGTATTTATTTCGTTAAATTCACCAATTGTTTGTTTTCTAAAGTTAAAGATTTGTAAGATAGAAATACCGTTAATTATTTCATTTATTTTTGCAATCAAAAGGCTTCTTGCTTCATTAATTTTTACGGTAATGTTTTTTAAACGCTTTAAAAAGAATCGTACCCATATATAGGCAATCGGATAAATGATAAAACTTAATATTGCTAATTTGGGATCGAGATAAAACATGCCGATATAAGCAAAGGTGAAACTGAGAATTGCAGCGGTAAATACATTAAGGCTTAATCGATATAAAGTAATTAATCCATCAACATCGGAGATGATTCGCGCAGCCATTTTTCCGGCGGGTTCCGATTCAAACTCTGAAATTGGTAACCGTTCGATACTTTTCAATGCTCGGGTTCTTCCGTCTTGGGCAATCGAGCAGACCACTCTGCTTGTTGATAGATGCTGAACAAAGCTACCGATAATAACAAGGATACTTTTAATAAATAATATAATAATTAAAAATATTAAGACTTTAAACACCGGTTGGTAAAAAACAGTAACTTCTTTGGCGGTAAGTTTAGTAACTTCATAGGTGTATTTAAGATTATTGCTGGTTGTGATTGTTAAAAGGTTGCCTTTAATTACTTTTTGACCTTTTTCAATTTTTTCATTCGTAAAGTAAAAACCATTTTTATATACAATAATACTACTATATGAAAGGATTGTGTCATCATTGGTTAAGAAACGTTCTTGTTTATAATTTTTATCTCTAAAGATAACGGTTTTATCACTCGGTTCGGTGATTTCAACCCAAGAATATTCAATTCCTAATATGTAATCGTCTAAAATGGTTTTTACAATCAACGGTGATATAAATCCCAAAATTTGTACCATAATTATCATCAAAATACTGAGTACCAAAAAGCGATAACGTCCTTTAAGATAGGAGAATAATCGTTTATAATTCTTCATAGACTTCTCCTTTTAATGTCTTTAAGTATTGCATTTTATACCAATTATCATATTTTAATAAATCCTCATGCGTTCCCATATCAGTAATTTTACCGTTTTGAAGAACGATAATTTTATCAGCCGAAGAAATGGCAGAAAAACGATGGGCAATAATTATATTGGTCTTACCTTTTCTTGACTCTTTTAGTTGTGATAAAATATTTGTTTCCGTAAGAGCATCAACAGCACTTAACGAATCGTCAAGAATTAAGATTTCGGGATTTTTAACCAGAGCTCTTGCAATTGATAAGCGTTGGCGTTGTCCTCCGGAAAGCGAACCACCAAATTCGGCCACCATAGTTGAACTGCCATAGGGTAATTCTCTTAAATCCTTTTTAAAATCAGCAATCACCATGGCATGATCAATTTCTTCATGAGTTGCTTTTGGATTTCCGATTAAAATATTATCATCGACTGACCTTCTGAATAAAACATGATCTTGGGGAACATAACCGACCAAATTGCGAACATCTTCAATTTTATAATTTTTAATATTTTTTCCGTCTATTAATATTTCTCCGCTTGTTACATTAAACTCTCTTAATAATTGTCGGATTAAGGTTGATTTGCCGGCTCCGGTAGGACCGACAATACCAATGGTTTCTCCGGAAGCGATTGTAAAATCAACATTTTTTATGACATGAAAATTATCAAAGGGATATTTAAAACTAACGCTTTTAAAATGGATGGTTTTAAAACTAAAAACGCCTAAGGGTTCATCTTCATTTTTAACTTCGGGAGACGTATCCATTATTTCATAAAAACGAGTATCGGCAATAACGATATTGTTCATTGTGTTTAGCACATTACTTAAATTAACAAGCGGACCATAAAGCATTGTAACATAAACCAAAAATGAAATTAAATTGCCGGCGGAGATTTTACTGGTGATAACTAGGTAGATGCCTAATCCGATTGCGATAAAATAGGCAATGGTATAAACCAATTCAAACATCGGCGGGTAAATAGATTCAAACTTTAATATTTTCCACCACGAATTAATATCGTTATCAATTGCTTTTTTTGTTTTTTCAAAATCTTTGTCTTCATAACCGTATGCTCTTATTGTTTTTACTCCTTCAACCGATTCCAAAACGCTTTCGGTCATATCGGCATAAATTTCGTGATGAATTTTATAGTACTGGCGTTTTTTTAAGCGTTTTTTATTTAACCAAAAAATTGTAATCGGCATAAAAATCATAGAAGCAAGAGTAAGAAACGGATTGATGCTAATCATCATAATAACTGCTGCCATTATATAAGTAGTATAAAAAACAATCGATTGTAGGAAGGAGGTTGCTAAAACAGTAAGTGATTGTAAGTCATTATTTGCTCTGGCAATTAAATCTCCCTTGGTATATTTTTCATAAAATTGTGAATCAAGATTAAATAAATGATTAATATAATTTTCACGTAACTGAAAGGACAGTTCATGTCCCAGCGAATTAATTGTGTGGTGATAGACAATATTAATGAAATAATTACCTAAGGGGATTAAAAAAATGGCACCACTATATAAAATTAACTTAGTAGTTGTAAGCGTGCCGCCAACAATCGCATCAATTGAAAGCCCTAAAAATTTTGCGGGGAACACGGGTGTAATTGAAACAATTAACAAAAGGATCAAACAAAGAAGGTATCTTTTCCATTCTTGTTTAAAAAACCATTTTAGATGCAGAAAAGCATGTTTAATAATAATGCCCCCTTTCTATCGATTTGTTCTCCATTATATTCAATATATTATTAAGATGAAAAAAGCAGAAGTTATTTAAATTATATCATATTTTGTCATTAAACAGTTAAATATTTAATCGTTTTTTCGATAAACAATTGAGAGCACTTATAAAATGAAGGGAACGGTTTTATCAGTTTAGTTATAATGTTACAAATCACAATTTTTTAATAAATTGTATAATAATTAAACTTAAAGAGAGCATATGATTAAAGTAAAGGCGTTTATGATATTTGATATTCTTGTCCGGTTTCAACTATTTTTTCCTGCGCTGACGAACGAAAAAATTATAATCGATTTGTTTCCCCATAATAAAATATCGGTTATTGCAAAGGTTATATTATGAAGTTGCTTTAATTCATAGTACAAATAAAAATGCGACTTATTAATCGCATTTTTTAATCATATGAAGGTATTTTAAATCTTTAAATCCTTTTTTATAATATAGTTGGCGGGCGGTTTGGTTGGTTTTTACAACATCTAGACACATTGCTGCAACTTTATTATGATAGGTAGTATCCAAGAAATCTAAAAATTTACTGCCGATTCCTCTTCTTTGATATTTAGGTACAATATAAAGTTCTTCAATCGATACTATTAATCCGCCGGCCTCATTTGAATAAGTAAATGATAATAAGCAATATCCGGCAACATTTCCTTTATGAAGATAAAGGTACCCATCAACATAAGGGCTATCATCGATTATTTTTTCGAATGTTAATTCAATATTTTCTGTTGGAATTTTACTAAGTACGGCATCGGTATTATAAAAATCCTTTGTTAATTGGATGAAAATTTCTTTATCGTCAGGGTTAATCTTTCTAATCATTTTATTACTCCTAATATATTCATGTATATTATACCACATTTTCAAAAAAAAATCATTATAATGCGAAACAAAAAACGTTAATTTATTCCTTAAAAATTATTGGCATATACAAATGCGATAAAACCGCGTCATCTACATGATAAGAAAGAAGTGCGGTATAATCTAACATGAAAAGATCTCCAATAATGTATTTATAGAATATTATGCTAGATTAATT
>JALOBF010000053.1 GCA_023228385.1 Bacilli bacterium | reverse complement strand
TTCAAAATAAAGAAAAAATCGACTGTGACTTTCGAAAGGTAGACGGTTATTTATTTGCCCGGGTCTTAACAGAAAAACCTAATATTGATCGGGAAATATCCGCTTATGAAAAGGTTGGCATTAAAAACCTGCTTACTTATCTTGATCCCATCATCAGCCCTTATTATGCATTAAAAGTATCCGACCAAGCCAACTTTAATATCACCAAATATTTAAAGAAAATCACTGACATATTGCTAGCGCGCGGAGTTGTGATTTACGAAAACACAAGAATAATCGACGTTCGCGCGGATATCGATACGATCGCAACCACCGCTGACAATAAAAAAATAGTCGCCCGAAAAATAATCATTTGTAATCATTATCCCGTTTATAAAAAGTTCAATTTCTTTTTCACTAAAATGATTCCGTATCTTTCTTACGCCGTTGCCGCCGCCGCCGATAATATCAAAATCCCCGACGCTAATTTTATCAATACAGAAAACCCAACAATTGCACTGCGCTATATTACATATCAAGGAAAACAACTGTTAAATATTAGCGGTGCCAGCCATGAATCATATCAATTCAAACAAACGATAAGCGAAGCCAGCCGTTTAAAAAAATTCGGAAAAGACCATTTTGGGATTAATGAATATTTATTCGGATGGTGCGCGCAAGACTACACAACGACTGATTTGTTACCTTTGATTGGCATGATTAAAAACAATATTTATATCGCCACCTCCTATAATAAATGGGGAATGGCCGCAGCGGCCGCCGGGGCCATGCTGATCCGAGACTTAATCGAAAAAAATGACAGTCGGTTTGCTTCAACCTTTAACCCCACCCGTTCAGCCATAAACTGTAAGTTTTTCCGTTATAATTTAAAAGTCCTGGCAACATTAATAAAAACCAGATGGATACCAACAAAAAAAATTATAAAAATCAAACCGGACAGTTGTAAGATTTTTAAAAAATGCGGTAAAAGAATCGGTATTTACAAAGACCGCGATTATAAACTTTATATCGTGGATGTTACTTGTCCCCACTTGCGATGCGGTCTCCGCTTTAATAATCTGGCAAAAACTTATGACTGTAAATGTCATGGCTCAAGGTTTTCCTATGAAGGTAAGTTAATTGACGGTCCAGCCGTTTACAATTTAAATAAAATTGCAATAACCGAATTGCAAGAATATCTTGATAAATAAAAAGAGTCACTCGACTCTTTTTATTTATCGCATAGCCAGCTTAGACTTTGCCGCAGACGCCGAAGTGATTCTTCTTGACCGAGAATATCGGCTATTTCGGGCGAACCGCCGGGCGTAACGGCATGATTGGTTAAAGCCAAACGCAAAACCGAATAAACGGCGCCGGTTTTAAAGCCTTCCTTTTCCCCAATTTCCGCAATCGCCTTATGAAGTTCATCTTCGTTCCATGGCCGGATCTTATCCCAATAAGGGATGCTCTTTTCGATGATCAAGGCTGCTAAATTGATATCGACTTTGAATTTTTTATTGATATAAGCCTCCGGTTCGATTGCTTTGAAATCGAGGATGAACTCGACTTTTTCCGGTATTTCGCTAAAAATATCGATTCGGGATTGTAAAAGGGAGCCAAATTTACGGTAATCATATAAACCTTTGATTTTTGATTTTTCAAAATAAGGAATGGCATATTCCATAAACCGTTCGAAAGGAAGTTCTCGGATGTAAGTTCCGTTTAACCATTTCATTTTATTTTCGTCAAAAATACTTCCCGACTTCTGCAATCCGTCAACCGAAAAATGTTCAATCAGTTCATTGATGGTAAATTTCTCACGGGTACCTTTCGGACTCCATCCCAATAAAGCAATATAATTGATAACCGCTTCACTAAGATAACCTTTGTTAATAAAATCATCAAAATTAGCGTCGCCATGACGTTTACTTAACTTTCGGGTTTCGTCTTTCATAATCGGAGTAAGATGAATATATTGAGGTATTTCCCAACCGAAAGCTTTATAAAGCAAATTATATTTAGGTGTACTGCTTAAATATTCGGTACCGCGGATCACATGGGAAATCGCCATTAAATGATCGTCAATAACATTGGCAAAATTATAAGTCGGATAACCGTCGGACTTAATCAGAACATGGTCTTCAAGTTCCCGGTTTTCAACTGTGATTTTTCCGAATACCAAATCGGTAAAATCACTGACCCCCGTCGGCGGCATATTTTGGCGGATAACATAAGGCTCACCGGAATTAAGCCGGGCTTGAATTTCTATCGGCGATAAATAAAGACAATGTTTATCATAGCGGGCAACCCCTTTCTCGTCGCGCAAAGAATCAAGCCGCTTTTTATGGCAAAAGCAATAATAAGCATCGCCGGAAGCAATCAACTGCTGAGCATATTTCAGATATATCTCCCGGCGTTCACTTTGAACATAAGGCCCATAGGGCCCGCCTTCATTCGGCCCTTCGTCAACTTTAATGCCGGATGCGGCTAAAGTGTCATATACTACTTCCACGGCACCGGGAACATATCTTTCCAGATCCGTATCTTCTATTCTTAAAATAAAATCACCGTTATTTTGTTTGGCAAATAAATAAGCATATAATGCCGAACGCAAATTGCCGACATGCATATAACCGGTCGGACTCGGGGCAAATCTTGTTCTGACTTTTTTCATATTAACACCTTTTGTTTATGAGACTTTTCTTACCTTTCTAACCATTTTGGAATATAATGAACTTCTGTCTTGAAGAAGCTCTTCCGTTCTTCCATACTCAACAACTTGTTCGTTTTCTAAAATCAAGACTTTATCACACTTGGCGATATAATATATCTTATCGGTCATTAAAACCACTATTTTATTTTTCAATTTAAAAATTTCACCCATGATGGCATCCTCATCCCGAACCTCAAGCGACGAAGTTGCTTCGTTAAAAACGAAAATTTTCGAATCTTTATAAAAGGCATTGGCCAAGGTGATTCTCTGTAAAAGTTCATCAGAAAAAGTATCAATGATGGTTTGATCTTTATTTTCAAAGATTGAAACTGTTTCTTTTAAACCGCTTTTATGTAAAGCATCATTATATTTATATTCGTCAAAAGGCAGAGGATAAGTAATATTGTTAATAATTGTGTCGCTAAAAAGACAGTCATCCTGCGGTACGGCGGTTATTAAATCCCGAAGGTAAAAAGTGTTGATTTTATTGATGTCGCAATTATTAATCGTAATAACACCATCCCGCGGACGAATTAATTTTGTAAATAAATTAAACATTAAATCTTGGCCGGGGCCGGCAATGCTAATAACCCCCAATTTTTCACCACGTTTTATATCAAAATTAATATTTTCCAAACGTTCGTCGCCGCTATAATATGTAACATTTTCAAAGCGAAGCGTATGAACATCTTCAAGAGTTGTTATTGGTTCAGACTTAAGTTCGCTCCTTAAACCTAACACCAAATTAATGGCCTCAATTTCCTTTTTAATATTATTAATGCTTATTCTCACATCCAATATCTTTTTGAAAGTTGTATAAGCATAAGGAGTAAGGATTACGAATGCGACGATTGTTCCCGTTGTCAACGAGTCACTCATCGCCAAATATCCGCCTAATCCCAAAATAACCGCCAAAGCAAATCCGACAAATAAATCATAAAATTTAAAGTTTATCATTTCGCTTAAGTTCTGAATATTGCGATACTGTTTAAAAAAATTCTCGCTCTTGATTTCAAACTCATTTTCCTCATGAAGAACACCGTTTTTTAATTTTATACTGCGGATTTTTTCAAAATTCTCACGGATTTCCCCAGAGCGTTTAAGGTACTGTTTTTCCGCCCTTTGATTGACTTTGTCGATATATTTATCAGTTGTCTTAACAATCATATAAACAAGCGGTAATGTCACATAAGTAAGCAGTCCCAAAGCCGGATCCAATACCATCATTGAAATAAAAATAACAATCAAAAAAATCAATGATTGAATAAAAGTAAGCCAATTGTTGCCGATATATTGATTTCCGATGGTTGCGCAATCTTCACCGATTCTCTTGACAAGATCTTCAGTTTCAATTTTATTTAATTCATTAATTTCCGCTCTTATTGCCGATGAATAGACTGCTTTGGCTAACGAATTACTGATTTCCGTACCGATAACCAAAGAACGATTTTTAATAAAAATATCGATTAAAAAAGAAAAGAGGGTAACAACGGCAAACAAACCAACCCAAAAAAGAAGTTTATCGGTTTCGACCGTTGGTAATACCCAATCAATTATATTACGGATAATCAAAGCAGAAAACACTTTTGACATTACCCCAAGGACAATGGCGAAAAAAAGTAATAATAGGGTTTGTGTCTTTTTTCCTAAAGTTTTAAAAATAATATTTTTCGACGGCATATTTTAACTCCATTATCGACTGTACCTATATAATACACTAAAAGGGTGATTTTGTCAAAAGAAAAACCGTGAATATTATTGACCGAATCATTGATTAAAAACAGTCAATCAGATTCTATCCTTTTACCCGATGCTTATGGATAAAAAGCTAAGTTAATTTTTCCTTTTAACATAAGATCTGTAAAAACCTTTGGTTTAATTGTATATTAAATCAGATAATGTTATAATATCAATGAGGTTTTGCTTATGTATTATATCTGTTTTGATGTCGGCGGCACCGTTACCAAATATGCCGTCGTTAATAACCGTTTCGAAATTCTTACAAAATCTACCTTCCCAACGGAAATTAAGGCCGGAGCGGACTTGCTTTTAAAACGAATGATTAATAAAATTAAAACTGCGGATAAAATTTATTCGCTGGCCGGGGTTGCCGTATCCAGTCCGGGAATCGTTGATTGCAATCGGGGAATGGTTACTTTTGCCAATGAAAGAGCCAAACAATTCGAAGGTATCGATTACCGAAAAATGATTGGTGAAGAGACCGGGCTTTCCTGTTGGGCGGAAAATGATGCAAACTGCTTCGCTTTGGCGGAAGTCCTGCATAATGACAAAGATTTTCTGATCGTAACTGTCGGTACCGGCATCGGCGGCGCCATCGTTATTGATGGCAATGTTTATCACGGCATTAATAACAGCGCCGGGGCTTTCGGTCAAATGCGAATATCCAAAACCGCCAAATGGGAAGAAGTCGCTTCTGTCCGAGGTTTGGTTGAAAAAGCGAAAATTCTTCTGCCCGATATAAACAACGGCGAAGAATTGTTTGCGCTTTATGATCGGGGAAATCAGTCAGCTAAAAAAGTTATCGATAAATTTTATTATTATTTAGCCTTGGGACTCGTTAACCTCGCATATATTTTCAGCCCGCCCAAAATCATTATTGGCGGCGGAATTACCAACCGCCCTTCATTTTATTGTGAACTTTCCGCGGCCGTTAAAGCGATTGCTCATCCCGCCTATTTCGGAGCAACCAAAATCGAAATCTCAAAATATAAAAATGACGGCGGATTTGTCGGAGCATTAGTTCATTTTTTAAAAATGTAAAATAATTCTTGTGTTTTCGGCAACAGTGGGATATAATATAAAAAATATTTAATCGTATATATTCGATAATATGGTTCGAACGTCTCTACCCCAAAACCGTAAATTCCGGGACTACGATTAACACTTTTTTGATTATTTTGTGTTATTTGGGGAGAGAGAATCTTACTCTCTTTTTTTAATATATTAATTAAGGAAGTTAACAATGAAAAATGAAGATCAATTTATTAACGAGCAAATTAAAATCATTCAAGAGACTGTCGGGTCCGAAAAAGTCTTATGTGCCTTAAGCGGCGGAATAGATTCGGCAGTAACGGCATTACTCGTGCACCGCGCGATTGGCGATAACCTGTTGTGTATGTTTATCGACAACGGATTAATGCGGAAAGGGGAACCGGAAGAAGTAATCGAAACCTTTGGCCGACGGTGCAATATTCGCCTGCAGGCCGTTAATGCCCAAGAAAGATTCCTTCATGCCCTTAAAGGAATAACCGCCCCCGAAACAAAACGAAAAATCATCGGTACTGAATTTATTCGTGTCTTTGAAGAAGAAGCGATAAAATACGGTGACTTTTCTTTTTTGGCACAAGGGACAATTCGTTCCGATATTATTGAAACGGGAAACAAAAAAAGATCGATTAAATCCCACCACAATGTCGGCGGCCTACCGGAAAAAATAAATTTTAATTTGTTGGAACCGCTTAAAACGCTTTATAAAGACCAAGTGCGTTCGGTCGGAAGCGCCCTGGGATTACCCGATTACATCGTTAGACGGCAGCCTTTTCCCGGCCCCGGTTTGGGCATCAGAATTATCGGCGAAATAACCGCCGAAAAACTGGAAATACTAAGAGAAGCCGATTTCGTCTTTTGCCAAGAAATCGAAAAAGACGGTTTAAGTATCTGGCAGTACTTCGCAGTCCTAACCAATATGAAAACAGTCGGCGTAACCGGCGGAGTCCGTACATACAATTATACAATTGCCTTACGGGCGGTTGATTCCATCGATGCAATAACCGCCGAATGGGTTCGGCTTCCGTGGGCGACACTTAAGGCCGCAGCCGAAAAAATCACCCAAATACCGGGGGTTAGTCGGGTTGTTTATGACATTACCGGCAAACCGCCGGCAACCATTGAATGGGAATAAAAAGGAGGTACCAATGGACAGTTTAAAAGAAAAAATCATCGGTGTGGGCTATACTTTTGATGATGTTTTGCTTATCCCGCAAAAGTCGGAAGTGTTGCCGATTGAAGTAGATACCAAAACCAAATTAACCGACAGCATTTATTTAAATATTCCCATTGTCAGTGCCGCAATGGATACGGTAACGGAAACGGCAATGGCTATTGCTATCGCCCGCCAAGGTGGACTCGGTTTTATTCATAAAAATATGACCATTGACGAACAGGCAAAAATGGTAAAACGGGTTAAATTAAGCCAAAGCGGAATGATTACCGAACCGATTACCCTCTGCAAACATCAAACAATCAAAGATGCGCTGGAACTGATGCGCTATTACCGAATTTCCGGACTTCCGGTGATTGAGGAAGACAGCACTTTAATCGGCATTGTCACCAATCGCGATTTAAAATACCGCGAAGACTACGCTTCTCTTGTAAAGGATGTTATGACTAAAAATAACTTAATTACCGCCCCGGTCGGAACCACCCTTAATGATGCAAAAAAAATCTTAATGGCTTATCGCATTGAAAAACTGCCGATAGTCGACAATAACTATCGCTTACGGGGCTTAATTACCATTAAGGACATCGATAAGGCAAAAGATTATCCCTTAACGGCAAAAGATAAAAACAGCCGCTTATTATGCGGAGCCGCAGTCGGAGTAACGCATGATGTCTTACTGCGAATAGAGGCACTGGTCGAGGCGGGAGTTGATATTATAACGGTAGATTCGGCCCACGGCCATTCAAAAGGCGTTATTGAGGTAATCAGAAAGATTAAAGTAAATTTCCCCAACCTGCCGATTGTCGGCGGCAATATCGTTACCAAAGAAGCGGCGGCCGATTTAATTGCCGCCGGCGTCGATTGCCTAAAGGTCGGAATCGGTCCCGGGTCAATTTGTACAACCCGGGTAATCGCCGGAATCGGAGTACCGCAAATTACCGCTATCAACGAAGTATACCAAGTTGCCAAAAATCATAATATTCCCGTTATTGCCGACGGCGGTATCAAATACAGCGGTGATATCACTAAAGCAATCGCCGCCGGAGCTGATGTTGTTATGCTCGGCAGTCTTTTAGCCGGTACCGAAGAAACACCGGGTGACGAAATTATCTATAACGGTCGGCGCTATAAAATCTATCAGGGGATGGGCTCCATCGCAGCCATGCGACGCGGTTCTAAAGACCGATATTTCCAAGAAGAAACGGCGGAACCCAAAAAACTCGTACCCGAAGGCATTGAAGCCCGCGTTCCTTATTCCGGAAAGTTGGAAGATGTCATTTATCAATTAGTCGGCGGCTTAAAATCAGGAATGGGATATTGCGGGACAAAAACGATCAATGAATTAAAATCGGAGGGTAAGTTTATAAAAATAACAAAAGCGGGGCTCGTCGAATCACATCCCCATGATGTTGAATTAACGGCCACTGCCCCTAATTATCAAAAATAAAAAGCCTTAACGGCTTTTTTCTTTTGCGCATTTATTATGATTAATATTAATGTTTAAAATGCCGCATTCCGGTAAAAATCATCGAAATTCGGTATTGATTGCAAAGATCAATTGACTCATTATCGCGAATCGATCCGCCCGGTTGAATAATCGCGGAAATTTTAGCCTGATTAGCCGCTTCAACAACATCAGGAAACGGAAAAAAAGCATCTGAAGCTAAAACCGCTTCATGCGTTGCCTCCTTTCCGATCAATTCCTTAGCATGGTCAATCGCCTGCCGCGCCGCCCATATTCGATTAACTTGTCCGGGGCCGATACCGACTGTCTGTTTTCCTTTAACAATAACAATCGCATTCGATTTTGTATGTTTTACAATTTTCATTGCGAAAAGCAAATCTTCAAATTGGATTTTAGTAGGAGCCGCAACGGTTACAACCCGATAGTCGGAAGTAATAAGTTCGGTATCCTGAGTCTGAATAACAATACCGCCGCTTACCTTTTTAATGTCATAATACACTTTGTCCGGGATATCGCCGGGGGTCAGACGCAAAATACGTAAATTTTTTTTGCTTGTTAGTATTCGCAACGCTTCCGATGTATAACCGGGCGCAACTATAACTTCCAAAAAAATTTCATTCATTTCGCGGGCAATATCTTCCGTTAATTCACGGTTCATAGTAACAATGCCGCCAAAAATTGAAACCTTATCGGCGGTAAAAGCTTTCCGCCAAGCGCCATAAATCGTTTCGTCACTGCCGACGCCACAAGGATTGGCATGTTTGCAGGCCACAACCGTCGGCTCGCCAAATTCTTTAAGCAATTCCAAAGCACCGTTTGTATCATTAATATTATTAAAAGAAAGAGGCTTGCCGTGGAGTTGCACCGCATCGGTTAAAGCCCCTTTCGGCCGTAATATTTCCCGATAAAAGGCGGCTTTTTGATGCGGATTTTCCCCATACCGCATATCCTGTACTTTTTCATATACCAAGGTTAAATCGTCGGGAAATTCCGTCGCATTCGCCGCTTGGCCTAAATATTCGGCAATCAAACCATCATAAGCGGCCGTATGACGAAAAACTTTCCGCATTAAATAAAGCCGGGTCGCCAGCGATATTTTTTCTGTATTTTTTAATTCTTCTATAATCTTTGAATAATCAGCCGGATCAACAACAACGGCAACATCGCGATAATTTTTAGCGGCGGCGCGAAGCATTGTCGGTCCGCCGATATCAATATTTTAACCGCATC
>JALOBF010000054.1 GCA_023228385.1 Bacilli bacterium | reverse complement strand
GCTGATGAAATAGATAAAATCGGAGCGATGTTGGATGAATATTTTAGTGATTAACGGACCCAACCTGAATTTGTTGGGGATAAGAGAACCGGAAGTTTACGGTAAACATAATTATCAAGATTTGGTTGATTATCTCTTGGCTTTAGGTGAAAAATATCATATTAATATTGATATATTTCAATCTAATCACGAGGGTGAAATTATTGATAAAATTCATCAGGCTTATTTTCAAGCGGTTGACGGCATCATTGTTAACCCCGGTGCTTATGCTCATTATTCATATGCCTTACGTGATGCGATAGCGGCCGTCGGCATTAAAACAGTAGAAGTTCATTTGACGGCCATAACTCGGCGGGAACCGTTTCGCCATTATTCAGTTATTAGCGACGTATGTACGGCAATTTATTATGGTATGGGTTTTACCGGATATGAAAAAGCAATTAAACTTTTAATTGGTGATAAAAATGAAATTAGTTAAAACATTTGATAAAAAGATAGAAATCGGTGACTTTTCCTTTGAAAAAGGATTAATGATTATTGCCGGACCCTGTTCGATTGAAAATCAGGAACAAATGTTTCAGGTTTGTTCTTTCTTAGAGCGAGAAAAGATACCTTTTCTTCGGGCCGCCGCTTATAAACCCCGGACCTCACCCTATTCTTTTCAAGGCTTAGGTACGTCCGGGTTAGAAATAATAAAAAAAATAAAACAAAATTTTTCTATACAGGTTATATCGGAAATCGTAGATTTGGAACATCTTAATTTTTACCGCCAATATGTCGATGTTATCCAAATCGGGGCCCGGAATATGCAAAACTTTGAAATTCTAAAAGCACTCGGAAAAACCGATAAACCGATTATTCTTAAACGCGGCTTCGGTAATACGATTGAAGAATGGCTTTATGCCGCCGAATATCTCCTTGCTTCCGGCAATGAAAAAGTTATTTTATGTGAACGGGGAATTCGCACTTTTGAACCGATGACCCGGAATACGCTTGATGTCGGGGCTATTGCTTTGGTTAAAACGATAACCAAGTTACCGGTCATTGCCGACCCTTCACATGCCGCCGGGCGCCATGATCTGGTGGCGCCGCTGACTTTGGCGGCCCTGGCGGCCGGAGCTGACGGTGTGATGCTGGAAATCCATCCAAGTCCATCGCAATCAGTCAGCGATCGGGAGCAAGCTCTTGGTTTTGAAGATTTTTCTAAGTTGCTTAAAAAAATCCAGACGATAGGTCCCCTCTTCACCCGGGATATAATCCATTCGCCCTAAGAATAGATAAAACGCCCACATTATTATGGAAAAATCAAAGAATGCATGATTATTGATTATCCGATAAGGTTAAACCTTAAAAATCACGAGTACGGTGGTTATGTTGGCAGTATTAATTGATAACGCTCACAAAATAAAAGAAATATTGTAAAAATGTAAAAAATAGTATATAATAATATAAGAATATAGAAGGAGGTTTTTCTAATGGCTGTAAAAGTTGCTATTAACGGTTTCGGCCGAATCGGTCGTTTAGCTTTTCGCTTAATGTTCGGTTCCGCTGATTTTGAAATTGTTGCTTTAAATGATTTAACCGGTGCCGAAGATTTAGCCTATCTGTTAAAATATGACACCGCGCAGGGACGCTATAAAGTCAATGATATTGCCTGGAAAGAAGGCGCAATTGTTGTTGACGGTAAAGAAATTAAAGTATTTGCTGAGAAAGATCCAAACAATCTACCTTGGAAAGAATTAAAGGTCGATGTTGTACTGGAATGTACCGGTATGTTTACATCAAAGGAAAAAGCCGAGGCTCATATTAAAGCCGGTGCTAAAAAAGTTATTATTTCCGCACCCGCTAAGGGTGATGTAAAAACAATCGTTTACAACGTCAACCATGATATGCTTGACGGCAGCGAAACGGTTATTTCGGCTGCATCGTGCACAACCAACTGTCTTGCTCCGGTGGCCAAGGTATTAAACGATAAATTCGGGATTGTGAAAGGGTTTATGACAACGGTTCATGCTTATACCAATGACCAAAATACCCTTGACGGTCCGCATAAAAAAGGTATTCGTTCCCGTCGTACCCGGGCCGCGGCCGAAAACATTGCACCGACGACTACCGGTGCCGCCGCTGCTGTCGGTTTGGTTTTACCGGAGTTAAAAGGTAAATTAGACGGAATGGCCCTTCGGGTTCCGGTTATTACCGGTTCGGTTGTTGACTTAGTTTTTGAACCGGCAAGAAACGTTACCGTTGAAGAAGTTAAAGCCGCTTTCAAGGCCGCCGCCAATGAAACATTAGGTTATACCGAAGACCCGATCGTATCCAGCGATGTTGTCGGCACCGACTTTGGTTCATTGGTTGACGGTTTGGCTACTTCGCTGCTTGAAGTTGACGGAAAACAACTTGTAAAAGTAATTGCCTGGTATGACAATGAAATGGGCTATACCGCTCAGTTAGTTCGTACCGCTAAATATTTAATTAACAAATAATAAAAATTGGATTATTAAAAGAAACCCGCGCAATGTGGGTTTTTTAATTAAATTGTTATAACACTCTAAATGTAATGAGTCGAAAAAGATACTTCGTTTACTTTTTCCTGCAAACGGGTTTTTCTCATTGATATTTTATTCGGGGATTGATATAATAGTGTTTAAAGGAGTGACATAATATGAGTAATAAGATATTGGTAACCGGCGGTGCCGGTTATATCGGCAGTCATACTTGCGTTGAACTTTTGATGCGGGATTTTGAAATAGTCATTGTCGATAATTTTATAAATTCAAGCCTTGAGAGTCTTAATCGGATAAAAAAAATTACCGGCAAAGATTTTAAGTTTTATCAGGCGGACATCCGTGACGACGAGGCTATGCGCCCGATATTTTTAGAAAATGAAATTGATTGCGTTATTCACTTTGCCGGATTAAAAGCTGTGGGTGAAAGTGTTGAAAAACCTTTACTTTATTATGAAAACAATGTTTACGGCTCTTTGGTGTTATTTAATTTAATGCAGGAGTTTGGAGTTAAAAAGATTGCTTTTTCTTCCTCCGCCACTGTCTACGGCAATCCGGAAAAGTTACCCTTGGATGAGGAATGCCGACTGGCTGCAACTAATCCTTATGGCGGTACCAAACTTACCATTGAAAATATATTAAAGGATTTATATATATCCGACCCGGAATGGAATATTATTATCCTGCGCTATTTTAATCCGGTCGGTGCTCATACCTCGGGATTAATCGGTGAGGACCCCAAAGGCATACCCAATAATTTAACTCCGTATATTGCCCAGGTAGCTGCCGGTAAATTGAGTCACATTAATGTTTTCGGTAATGACTACCCGACCCGTGACGGAACGGGCGTGCGCGATTATATCCATGTTGTTGATTTGGCCCTGGGTCATATTGCCGCTATCGAAAAAATCAATAGGTCCGGTGTTCATATTTATAACCTGGGAACCGGAATCGGCTATAGTGTTTTAGAAGTAATAAGAGCTTTTGAAAAAGCAAGTAATAAAAAACTTCCCTATAAAATCACAGGGCGTCGGTCCGGTGATATTGCCGAGTGTTATGCCAATGCCGATAAAGCAGCTAGAGAGCTGGGGTGGAAGGCTAAGTATAACATTGATGATATGTGCGTTTCACTTTGGCGTTTTCAAAAACTTAATCCCAATGGTTATGATCAATAAGGTTTTTATTAATAAATTTATAATATAAAAAAATATTTTAAGATATTGTGGATCTGGGATAAATATTATGCCGATATGGCTTTGACCGGTTATTGCGGCTCATCTTCATTTTGGACAAAAAAAGCTGAGAGTTTATTGCTCTTGGCTTTTTTATTTTGTAATATATCGTATTGTTTTGTTTGCGTTTTGTATCAGTTTTAGTTTAAATCTGGTTTTTTCACATATTATAATAGTGGTGGGAAAATGATAAACAATTATATCAAAAAACTAATATTTATATTATTGCTGATGTTAACGGTTTACATTACTTATTTAGCAATACCGTTTGTTTTAGTTATTTTACGTTTTATCTTTTACTTATTAATTCCTTTTTTAATTGCCTTTACTATTGCCTTTATATTACAGCCCTTAGTTGTTGCCATTCAAAACAAAGTAAAGAAGCGCGGTTTGGCGGTTATAATTGTTGTGGCGGCGTTTATTGTCTTGGCCACATTAACCGTTTCGGCGGTACTGCCTTATCTGATGCGGGAAATAAGAGTATTGGTTGAGAAAATGCCGGAAATTATGACGCAACTGGAGGAGATTTGTAATAAATTTGCTCAGAAGTTTGATTTTTTGCCGGACAGTTACCGTCCCACTTTTAATAATATCAGTGCTTTTTTTAACCGTCATTTAAAGAACCTTTCATCTTTACCCGGAAAAATAATTGAAAAGTTTATCAGTTATGTTAGTTACTTGGTATTGGTGCCGATGATCCTGATTTATTTTTTAATAGATTATGAAAAAATATTATGTACATTCCGGCAATATTTGATCGATACCGGACGTATCCATTTTAAAAATTATTTGGGAGAACTCAATCAGACGATATCATCTTATGTGCGCGGTGCTTTTTTGGTAATGACAATCCTAACGGTTGTTTGCACGATTATTTTTCTTATTATCGGTCTTGATTTTGCTTTGTTTTTTGCCGTGATCATAGCCGTTACCAATGTTATTCCGTATTTGGGTCCGTATATCGGGGCCGCATTCCCGGTCCTATACGCTTTAATCTCCTCACCGACCAGAGCAATTACGATTGCGATTATCATCTTTACCATTCAACAATTGGAAAATAATTTTTTAAGCCCATATATTCACAGCCGCCGGATTAAAACTCATCCTTTGATTGTTATTTTGTTTTTGCTATTATTCGGTTATCTTTTCGGTATTCTCGGCATGATTTTTGCCGTTCCGGTATTGGCGATTGTCCGGATTACCTTTAAATATTATTATCCCTTTAAAAAAAGGACAGTCAGTACGTAAAAACTCGTTATAAGTCAAGTTTATTTTTTATATAAATTAATAGGTGATCGATTTGGAAGCGAGTAACAATTACGATTTTATGATATGCTATTATTCTTTGGACCGAATTGAAGAAAGATTCTTTCAAAATATATTAAAATTGATTATTAATTATCCGATTATTTGGTATAATTTTTTGGAAAATACTTTAAAAAATAAGGTAATGGTCAGTTTTCAGAATACGGTGATGATTATATCACAGGAGCTGATTCCCCCTCAGCAAAAAAAATACTTTGATTGTATTTATCGGTGTATGGCAGAAAGCCGGACAATTTTAAAAACTGTTGAAAAAAAAGGTTTTTTAATAATATATCTTTATAGCCAAAAGATCAGTGATTTTTTTAATAACAGTGGGTTTTGGCTTGAATACATAACCGCTTATGCCTGTTCGGAAATCGGCTTTACGACTTATCGGGGGGCACTCCTTAAAACTAGGGATCAAAAGATTCAAGAGGTTGATGTTTTGGTTGATTTAGATTCGGTTGTATTTTTCATTGAATGTAAAGACACTTACAATTATACAAATGAGGATTTAAAAAAAATATTTGATTTACGAAAGAAAATTAATATTTATAGTTTTGCCGTTTTTGTTTGTTCAAAAACGGGGTTTGAGTTGGACTACCATAAATATGAAATTAACTTAATTAAGTATCGTTATAATTATTATGCTTTTAAAAAAGAGCTTAAGGAACTGATAACAAGAAAAATGATAAGTCTTTCTTTTTAATCGATTAAGCATTGTACTATAGTGGTGCTTGAAAAAAGACGTTATTTTGTGTAGTACTATTATGTTAATATGCAACGGGTAATGTTGTTTCTATTTAAACGTTGTTAATTGTATGATATCAAGCAAAAGATCATTATATAAGGGTCACAAGATAATCAATAATCTCATCTTTATCTAACTAATTCAACAATAATTAAATATGCCACAAGTCTATTCAAGATAAATTGAAAGATTTGTGGCACTTTATATATTCATACCGTTAAAAATATGTTATAATAAATTTGCTTCCGGGTAAATTCAGTTTTATTTTGAAGGATAATGCTATGCCATTAATTTTTAGATTGAGGGTTACTTATGGTTAAATTAATATTATATAATAATAACGAAAAAGATATTGCCCTAAAATTAATAAAAGAGTTTTGGTTATGCCATAATCAATGGGAGCAAACCGATTGTGAAGTTTTAGAAGACTTAAGGAATTGGACAACAGATAAACATAAGTTTTACTTTATTATTTATGATGATAAGAAAGTTGGTTTTATACACCTTGGCAGTAGAGGTTGTGAAATAGACTGGTTAGAAGACATTTTCGTATTACCGGAGTATCAAGGAAAAGGAATAGGAAATCAAGCAATTTATTTAATAGAAAAGATTGTAAAAGAATATTCTGATTCATTGTATATTGAAGCAGCTATACGCTTATACAGGAAATTAGGATATGATTGCTTAAATACAATTACAATTAGAAAAGATTTTCCAAAGTATGAATACGATATAATTAATAGAGAAAAGATTTATAATCTGGATTTTGAAATAAGAAAAAAACAAAACAAAATGTAGGTAAAAATAACTAATTGAATTTTATTAAAAAAAATATATTATATGACGAGTCGGAAAAATTTTATTTAGCAATCAGATATCAAGAAAACAATAATTATTCGCAAAATTATAATCATTTTATTGCTATTTATAAATAGAGGAAGGTAAAATCTGATAAAGTTGAATATGCGTTAGAAAACAGTATCAATTTATCAAGCGATAGCAGTTATAAAATGATAATTTGGACTGCCAATACAGATAATAGTTTTCACAACAAATTATTAAAACTTTTCGGTTTAAACGGTAATGATGAACAATTAATAGTGTCATATAAATAGTTTAAACAAAAAGAGTGGGATTTGGCGTTAAACATAATTTATGTTTTTGAAGTACTTATTCTTTGGGAGAGGTTAGGTCTGTATTCTGTGCTCTGCAATTCCGATTAGTTATTTTGTAGAAGTAATAATGTATTTGAACTAGAGGTAATTATGAAAATAACGGATACTATTAAACTAGAGTGCGAAGATATCAATCATCAGGGGATGGGAGTCGGGCGTTATCAAGGTTTTCTCTTTTTTGTTCCCGGACTTATTATCGGGGATGTTGCGATTGTTGAAATAGTGGAACTTAAAAAGAATTATGGCTTTGGTAAAATCAAAGAAATATTAAAGATCAGTCCATATCGGATTGAGCCGGCTTGCCCGATTTATTCTGAATGTGGCGGTTGTTCACTTCTTTCTCTCGACTATCAAGAGCAATTAAATCTAAAAGTTAGAATGGCGGAAGCAACATTCAATCGGATTGGTCATCTCAAACTTAAGGTTGATGCTATTATCGGTATGGAAAATCCCTTTCGTTATCGCAATAAAGCCTTGTTTACTTTTGGCCGAATTAAGGATGAAATTGTTTGTGGTTACTATCGACAAGGGACCAATGAGGTTATACCGCTTGTTGACTGTAAAACTACACCGCACCTTTCAACCGAAATTGCCCTTTATATAAAGGATTTAGCTAATTTATATGGTCTTAGTGTTTATGATAATACTACCGACAGCGGTTTACTGCGTCAATTAATGCTTAGAGTTAATCGCGATGGAGAATATATGGTTGCTATGATTACAAGGGATGATGAAATCCCCCATTGTAATGAAATAGTTACGGAATTACTAGAGCGTTATCACGAAATTAAAACAATTCAGCAAATTGTAAATCGAAAGAATAGCAATGCACTTATTGATACTGAAATGAGGACTCTAACTGGGCCCGGGGTGTTAATCGATCACCTGATGGGCTTATCTTTCATTGTATCGTCGCAATCATTTTTTCAAACCAATCTTTATCAAACCGAAAAACTATATAAGAAAGTTATCGATTATGCAAAGCCCCAACCAACTGATATAATTGTTGATGCTTATTGCGGCGTCGGGACCATGACTTTGATTTTTGCTGCTTATTGTCGGAAGGCCTATGGTATTGAGGTAATGTCAGAAGCTATTTCTGATGCGAGAGACAATGCAAAAATGAACAATATTAAAAATGCGGAGTTTTTTCTAGGAAAGGCAGAATTAGAAATTACAAAACTTGATTCACCGATTGATATTTTAATTGTTGATCCCCCACGAAAAGGTTGTGATCAGGTGCTTCTTAATTCAATAATCAAACAAAATATTAAGAAAATTATTTATATTTCTTGTGATGTTGCAACATTGGCTCGTGATTTGGCTTATTTGGCACCGTATTATAAGATTGAGGGTGTAACACTTGTTGATATGTTTCCTCATAGTATGCATGTTGAGACGGCAGTAATGATGTCAAGGAAATAAATTGAAATAACCTTTATATAACTAATAATTTAAAATAAAAGTAATTCTATCAACTCAACCTAAACCCTCGAAGGAAGTATGTGGAAACATATCGAGGGTTTATTTTTATGTCAACTTTAGGAAATAAAAGAGGTAGGGTTGAGTGGATAGATTGGATAACATATAGGTTGAGGAGACAGATTAGATAACAAGAGGTAGAGTGGATAGAATAGATGTAAATGTAAAATATAAATTATAGAATTATGATATAAAAAGTGCTATAATTTAAGGTATAGAAGAATAACCTAATTTTTAATGGAATAAATTAGGTTTTTAGGAAGCATAAGCAAATAAGAAAGATAAAGGGAGTAATAAAATGCCTAAGTCTAATATTATTATGTATACAACAGAGGATGGACTCACGAAAATTGAAACTACTTTTGAACAAGAAACTGTTTGGCTATCACTTGATCAAATGGCTAAATTATTTCAACGTGATAAGTCAACTATTTCGCGTCATATTAGGAACGTATTTGCTGAAGGAGAATTGAGTCAAGAAGCAACTGTTGCAAAATTTGCAACAGTTCAAAATGAGGGCGATAGAAAGGTAGAAAGACAGATCGAATATTATAACCTAGATGTAATTATTTCAGTCGGTTATCGTGTAAAATCTTATCGAGGCACTCAATTTCGAATTTGGGCGATGAATATCCTAAAAGAGTATATGAAAAAAGGATTTGTTCTGGATGACGATAGACTTAAGAATCTCGGTGGTGGTAATTATTTTGATGAATTACTTGCCAGAATTCGTGATATTCGTTCTTCAGAAAAAGTATTTTGGAGGAAGGTATTAGAAATTTACGCAACTAGTATCTGTTGATTTCCAAATTATTTGATGCCGAATTAGTCAAATTAAATGAAGGCATTTTAAGGAAGAAATCATGGTGTCGTCAAATTATTTAGGGTTCATTATGCAG
>JALOBF010000052.1 GCA_023228385.1 Bacilli bacterium | reverse complement strand
AGAAAGTTTTTCCATGGATAAGTAAAATCAGCTTTTCTCCCATCGCAAAAGCATAACCTAAAGAAATAATACAATGTCGCTATAACGATATCCCTCCGTTTAATACGGAAACGGGGAATACTTAATATATTTTTACTTTGCTTATTTTCCGGTGGTTTTAAGTTTATAAACAAACAGTTTAAAACAACCCACTGCCAAGAAAGCCATATAAATAAAGCCGATTAGCATATAAAAATAATAATTAAGATCGGACGGATGCTGACTATCAAACATAATATTAATCATTGCTTTTAACGGCCAAAAATTAGGAATGATGCCTAATAAATATTGTTTCCCGTTTTGAAAAAAATTAAGCAAAGAAAGCAACGGAATGATAAGAATAATCCCGCCGGCTTTAAGAAAAGCAAAACCTTCGATTTTATTGCCGGCAAGAGCCGCCAACAGTAAAGCAACGGCCGGAACAAAAACACTGTTTACCAGTGAAAAAACAACAATATAAAGCCAACTGATATTTTCAAGCAAACTGATGGGATTACCATTATACTCAATAATAAAATTGTGATAAGCAAAAAGGCGCAACCCGCCGATTAATACTAAATTAGCGATGATTGAATATAAATAAGTATATATAATTTTAAAAATCAGGTAACCGTTTACCGAAACCGGTGTGACCGCTATGGCACTTATGGTATTTTCATCCTTGTTTTCAATTAAAGAAAAACCCAAAAGCACGCCCCCCATATAACCGATAATCGATAAAGCGAGGCATATCATTAAAAGAAGGGTAGTTGCAACCGTCGCGGCCGATGCCTTCTTTAATGCGGCGGGTAAAACAAAACCGATAATAATCAGCATTAATAAAGGATAAACGGTTAAGGCCAAACCGAAAGAATCTTTTAAAATGGTTTTAATTTCATATTTTAATAATGCGGAATACTTTTTCATATCTAACTCTCCGCCACTGTTTTTTTGAATTTCTTATATACAACCGCGAAATAAAGCGTAAGTCCGAACACAACCTGATAAATAACACTTAAAAGGACGATTATAGTATCTACTTTATCGGTTAAGCTCCGAAGCAACATCATTGCGTCGTGAGTGGGAAGCACCAGCATCACCTTCTCGAAAGCTAAGGGAATAATGCCGGTCATAAACAAAAGCGAAGGAATATACGACAAAAAAGCAAAGATTAAAGTATAAGACAACAAAGTTCCGAAATCTTTGGCGTAAAGCGCTAAAACATAACCGACGGCCGTATGACTGACGACTATAATAATAAGATATACGGCAAGCAATAATAAATTAATCCTGATATCGTGCGTAAAGCGGGCGGTTAAGGCGACAATCGCCCCCGATAATAAACCGGAAAGTAAAGCAGCCATGACTTTAGCAAATAATATCTCCCCGCCGGAGACCGGGGCGACAAAAAGCGACTTCACCGAGCCTTCTTGTTTTTCCAAAAAATATCCGGCGGCAAGCAATATTATACTCATCATCGTAGCATCAACCCCGATTAACAGCGGAAGCAAAACAGTAAGTTCTTCGCGATCGCTTAAGGCGATAATCAAAGCCCAAATAGCCGAAACAAACAAACCGACTGTTAAAATTTTATATTTAACCAAACGTTTCAGTTCGCCTTTAAGCAACATAAATACATTATTCATTGTTTGCTCCGGTGACGATAATAAATATTTCTTCCAACGAAGTCTCGCCGCTATGGATGGTTTCAATATCATAACGGGAAATGATATCGAGAAAATTACGATTATGGCCTAAATCCTTTAAGTCAAATTGTTGGCGTCTTAATCCGGCATCGTCATAATACTCAACCGTAACCAACCGGTTACCGTATTGAATTTTTAAATCTCGCGGCGCGGCTTTCTTCCCAACCATACCATCCGTCATAAAGATAACCTCATCGCATAATTGTTCAACATCGCTCATCAAATGCGTAGTGATAAAAACGGTACCGCCCCTTTTTTTAAAATCAAGAATTAAATCTTTAATAATACGGGCATTAGCCGGATCGATTCCGGCGGTCGGTTCATCCAAAAAAAGCACGCGGGGGTTATTAAGCATCGCCCGGACAAAATTAAGTCGGACTTTCATGCCTTTGGAAAACTGACCGACTTCCATGTCGATGGCATCGGCTAAATTAAGTTTCTCCATCAATGCAACACAATCAAGGTGCCTTTGATAAAACGAGGCAAAATATTTCATGTTTTCCCGGGCCGTAAGCTTATTAAAATGAACCGGCATTTCAAAACCAACCCCGATGTCTTCATAAAATGATTTATCATAAGTGCGCAAATCTTTGCCGCGGTAAAAAATTTCTCCCTGATAGTTATTAAGTATTTTAATTAAAATTTTCTGAGTTGTCGATTTGCCGGCACCGGACGGCCCCAACAGACCGAATATCTGTCCGGTTTCCACGGTAAAAGAGATACCTTTTAGAATATCTTCTTTTGACTTCGGATAACGAAAAACCAAATTTCTCACATCAAATAAAACGCTCATACCCAAATTCCTTTCTTTCCATTATTGTATCAAATAATAATTCGATAAGCAAAACATTTTTATCCGATATCAAAAACCTTTGTGCTAAACACAAAGGTTTAATTCTAGCCGCGATAAATATCGCCGCCAAGTCGCACTTCTGTTCGGGCCGAAAGCGATATTTCGAGGATTTTCACCGCCTCGGGAGCGGTTAAACGCTTATATTGCTGAGAATAAAAACGTTTGTTGAAACGTTCGACAAATTGTTGGGCTTCATCGGCGGAAAAATGATAAAACTTGCTCAAAAGATAAGCGATCCGGTGATCATCGTCGCCGTTAACCAAAAACCGGTAAAGAATAAAGTCATTGATTTCATATTTTCCGATAACATCTTCTGTAAGTTGACCGGCGCCGGTAAGTTCCGGCGAAATCGGCGTCGATAAAATCCGATCCAAAAGTAACGCCGCCTTGGGAAAAACATTCTTATAATATTTTACCGTGGCGATTACAACCGTTTTTGTCATACCGGCATTAATTCCATACATCGCCATATGGTCGCCGCCGAAAGTCGACCACCCTAGAGCCATCTCACTCATATCGGTGGTACCAATCACAATGGCACCGTAAAGGTTAGCCATATTCATTAATGTATAAGTACGATAGCGCGCCTGAATATTTTCATAGGTAATATCCTTTGCTTCTAAGGAGTGACCGATATTAGCAAGTCCGCGTTTGACATCTTCTTGAATCGGAATTTCTTTAAGGGTAACGCCGAGCGCCGCCGCCAAGGCGCGGGCAATATTCAAGGATTCTTCACCGGTTTCCGCCGAAGGCATCGTCACGGCAATAATATTTTCTCGCTTAAGCTTATATTTATCAAAAGCATAACAAAGCGAAAGCAAAGCCAAGGTCGAATCAAGCCCGCCGCTAATGCCGAAAACACATTTGTCAATACCGATATATTTAAGTCTTTTAATTACCCCGGCGGCCTGAATATTAATAATATCCTGATAATCAAAATCCCGTTTCGGAACAAAAGGCATGAGGTCAATCGTTTTTTCAAAATTAAAATCAGCATAACGATAAAGTTTAAACGGGATATTACGAATATTTACATCACGGGTAAATTTTTGGATGTTTTTATAATAACTGTTATTACGGCGCAAATGATGAAGTTTCAATATATCGATATCGCCGTAAATAATGCTCGACTCCAGCGAAATCTCTCCCTCTTCTTCAACAATCTTTCCGTTCTCGGCAATCAGTTTATGACTGCTGAAAACAACCTCACTTGAGGATTCGCTCGCATTATTGGAAACATAAACATAGGCACCGTTGAATTTTAAACTGATGCTGCGGATTAGGATTTCCCGGCGTTCTCTTTTGCCGATATAAGCCGGCGAGGCACTTGAATTAAAAACAATCATGGCCCCGTTGGCATAAAGTATCTCATTGGGCGAAATCGGCGCCCACATATCGGCGCACACCTCGGCCGCGAATTTTACTTCACCGCTGTCATCGGTAAATATAAGTTTTCCGAAAGGAATATCATAATCAAAAAGCCGAATCGATTTAATGCTGTCGCTTAACTCGATACCGCTTTGAAACCAGCGGGCTTCATTAAACTCATTGGTATGCGGCAAAAAACTTTTCGGAACAATTCCCAATATTTTTTCTTTTTGGGCAATAAAACTGCAATTAAAAATCGTATCATTAATAAATACATATGAACCGAAAATAATAACACCGTCATAGGGATTACCGTTTAATAAATACTCGATTGCCTGAAGCGCGTTGTCGTATAAATATTTTTGAAATATCAAATCACCGACGGAATAACCGGTTATACACATTTCCGGAAAACAAATCATTGCTGTTTGGCGATGTTGGGCTTCAGCCAAAAGTTCAATCATCGCTTGTACATTATAGATCGTATCACCGGCCCGACTGTTCGGACAAGCCGCCGCTACCTTTAAAAATCCATGCGCATACATATATTACTCCTTATATAAATTATTTTCTTTAATATATTGTGCCACTTCCGGCAATAAATATTTGTTGTCTTTGGTGTTTCGAAATTGACTGGACGATATTGTCAGATTGCCGACATCAAGAATCGTAAAATTTTTTTGATACTCGCTTAAAAGCAAATTATGTTTAAATAAACAATCAAGATTAATATCATCGCGGGGAATTACAATGAATTTATTTTCAATAATAACATCGGGATAACGGACCCAACTCTCTATCCCGATAAGATTGTCGGCACCGAGCACAAACATCGGATCACAAAAATGTTTAAGCGAATAATAAGTACCAGTAAAGGTTCGTTCTAAAGTCTCAATGATACTTACATGCGCCCGCTCACCCAGCCGCCGGCATAAAAGTTTAAGCATCCGCACCCGATGATAATCATCGACCAAACCGGTTTTACTGTAAGCATGGCCGGTCGGTAAAAAATAAAAATCATAATCCGAATATAAAGTCATTACCCTTTGTGCAATCATAAAATGGGCAACAGTCGGCGGATTAAACGACCCGCCATATACAATATCCATGAAATCAACTCTTTCTCAACAATATTTTACCATACATTTAATAAAAAGTTAAGAAAAAAACGCCTTTCGGCATTATTTTTTTAAAAACCATTTCGAAAAAAAATCTCCGCGTTCCTTATAATCTTTAAACTGATCATAACTGGGGGCTCCCGGTGACAACAGGACAACCGTCGCATTGCCTAAATAACGGTTAAGATTATCGAGAGCGACCGCCAAACTTTGATATGTTACGACCGGTATGCCCTTTTCGGTAAAAAACCGTTCTATCGCTTCGCGGTTATCACCGCTGGCGATGACTTGTATAATATTAGTTAAAACCCCGGCAATCAGATTAATGTTTCCCTCTTCTTGCGTTCCGCCGCATAATAACAGTATCTTTTCTTTCGGAAAAGAAGCTAAAGACGATGCCAAAGCGGCATAATTAGTCGCTTTGGAATCATTATAATAATTAATGCCGTCCCGGCTTCCGAGATATTCGATTCGGTAGGCAAAAGACCTAAATGATTCGATTTTCCGCTCAAAATCAACTAAATCCGGACGGTAAGATAAAGCCGTAGCCAGGGCTGCCATCACATTGGCGATATTATGTTCTCCGATTAGCGGTATTTTTTTTATATCAAGTAAAGCCCGCTCATGAAAATATATTTTTCCCCGCGCCAAATAACAACCGGGAACTTTTTTCTTTAGCGAAAAGGGAATTATTATTCCCGGCTTTCTCTTAACAAGTTCGCAGAGCAAAGGATCGTCATCATTATAAATAATAATATCGCTGTCTTTACAGTTGGCGATTATTTTCATTTTCGCCTGAACATACTTGCTGAAACAACCGTGCCGAGAAAGATGATGGGGCGATAAGTTAAGAATAACCGCAATTTGGGGATGAAAATAACGACAGTCTTCAAGCATAAAACTGGAAGCTTCAATAACAATATCACGGGGAGAATCGATGAAATCAAAAAGCGCCGTTCCGATATTGCCGCCCAAGTCGATATCACCCAAGATATGAGCCGTAAGAGCGGCGGTCGTGGTTTTACCGTTAGTGCCGGTAACGGCAATTAAGGTTTTGTTTGGCGAAAGACGGTAAAACAATTCCAAATCGGAAATAATATCTTTTCCCAACTTTCGGCTTGCCATTACCATCCAATGATCGGCCGGCACGCCCCCGCTTTTTACAACTGTTGTAAATCGATTAAAATCAATATCATATCGATAATCCGCTAAATTATCGTCATAAATAAGATATTGACGGCCCAGGGTTTTTAAATAACAGGCCAATGAGCGATTGGCGCAGCCGTAACCGAGTAAAAGATATGAGTCTTTAATATTGATACCCCCTACAAATAATATAAATAAGCCAAAATAACCGCCCCGGCCGCCATCACCATAGCGATTAACCAAAACATAACATCAATTTCCCATTCATTCATGCCCTTTAACTCAAAATGGTGATGAATCGGACTCATTAAAAATATCCTTTTACCGCCGGTCAATTTGAAATAAATAACTTGGATTACAACCGAAAGGCCTTCCAGTAAAAAAACAAAACCAACAATCAATAAAAGAACTTCCATTTTTAATAAAATAAAAAGGTTGGCCACGGTTGCGCCTAAGGCCAGACTACCGACATCACCCATAAATATTTTTGCCGGGTTGAAATTATAACAGAAAAAAGCTAATACCGCACCCAACAGGGCCAAGGAAAAAAGGGTAATTTCTGTTTCTCCCTTAAAGCGGCTGATAACAGCAGCCGCCGCCAACGCGATGATTAACAGTCCGGCGGCAAGCCCATCAAGACCGTCACTGAAATTAACGGCATTGCTGAAACCAACCAACATTAATAAAATCAATACCCCATAAAACCATTTAAAATCAACTTTCCAACCAAAAAAATCGATTACCGATGAAAGTCCCTGATCCAAGAACAAATAAAAATACATTCCGGCCCAGACAATTTGAATAAAAAGTTTAAAACCCGAATTTAAACCTTTATTGCTTTTTTTAATAACGATTAAATAATCATCGATAAAACCCAAAGTACCGTAAAGAAGGAGCGGCATAAAAAGAAGCAACAAATCATATTTAGAAAATAAGGTTCCGGTCAATTTCAGATAAAAGACGGTTACAATCGTTGCAATCAAAATAATAAGTCCGCCCATCGTCGGGGTTCCAGCCTTCCCGTAATGTTTTTTCGGACCTTCTCTCCTAATGCTTTGCCCGATTTTAATTCTTCTTAATAGCGGAATTAAAAACACATACATAAATATCGCCACAACAAACGCAATTAAAAAACTTTTCACATAAATATTCATAATTTCAATCCTAAAACTGTTTTTTTATCGTTATACGGAATTTTCTCCCGATTAATAATTTGATATTGTTCATTGCCCTTTCCCAGTATGGCAATAATATCAGTTTTTAAGGCCCGACGGTTTGCTTCTTCTATCGCCGTTTTCCGATCGAGAATTACCAAATAATTATTGCTTTTCACGCCATCTAATATATCGGTGATAATTTGCTCGGGTGCTTCTTCCCGCGGATTATCGTTGGTGTAAATCACAAGATCAGCAACTGTAGAAGTAATGCTGCCGATTACTTTTCTTTTTCCCCGATCGCGGCAGCCGCCGCAACCGACCACTACATAAAGTTTATTTTCCTTGACTCGATTTAAGAACTCTAAAACATTAACGACACCGTCGGGGGTATGAGCAAAATCAATCACAAAATATTTATCATTAATTTTCAATACTTCCATTCGACCTAAAATATTGATATTCGCATGCAAAAATTCCAATGTTTTAAATGTCAATAGATTAAGGGCATCAACTACGCTAAAAAATGCAAGAATATTATAAATATTAAAACGGCCGAGCAAACCGGTTTTAACAAGATATTTACCGTTCGGACAAATCAAATCGAACTCGGTACCGGCAATTGAATAATTGGGATTATCAAAAATATAATCGGCAGCGCTTTGGCCGTAGGTTACAACCCGTCCTCGGGCCAACCGATAAAAGAGTTTAAATTCGATAATATCTCGATTAATAATAACAATGCTTTTCTCATCGGTCGAACCTAAAAACAATGCCTTTGTATATTTATAATCATCCATGGTAATATGAAAATCCAAATGTTCACGGGTAAGATTGGTTATCAAAACAATTTTAAATTCCAGTCCATAAACCCGCATCAACTTAATGGCATGTGAACTTACTTCCATAATTACCGTATATACCCCGTTTTTTTTACTTTCCCGTAAAACCCGATAGATTTCTAAAATATGGGGTGTTGTATTATCAGAGGAATAAAAATTATTCATAATATATATACCGTTGGTCCCGATAAGCGTGGCCTTTTTATTTAGATATTGAAAATATTTATAAATTAAAGTCGTAACCGTCGTTTTACCGTTAGTTCCGGTTATACCGATTAATGTAAACTGGGAAGAAAGGTTTTGATAAAATATTTTGGCAGCTTCCGCCAAACTCTTTGCGACATCCTCAACCACTAAAAAATTAATGTCGGAAAACAAATCGCTTTTATCCCACGCTTTTTCACTGACAATCGTTTTAGCTCCTTTTGCAATAGCGGAAACAATAAAATCGTTACCGTCAAACCTTTCACCGCTAATCGCAAAAAAAACATCGTTATCATAAATCTCTCGGGAATCAATTTTTAAATCATTAACATGATGATTATTTTTTAATTTCTTTTTAAATATTTTCGATACTCTCATATCCGCTCCCGTCAGTTCATTATATTCCCGATAATACAAGCTAATGCTTAAAACCGTAAAAAAAGGTTAAGTCTAGATAGTTATCCTCCTCAATAGTTATCTCCTAGTCTCAAAGTTCAAAAATAAAAGACCGGTATTTACCAGTCGCGAAAAATTGTTTATATTAAAGAATAATGTACCCCCATAAAATCGGTCGCGGGGATAATATAAAGCCAATATAAGGCGGATTTTACAGTACTTCTCTGCCTTCCTTCCACGCTTTCCGCGCTTCGTTCAGGCTCATCTTGTTTGCGCCACCGCCCCAATTTGGATGTTTATGTTGAACCTCATCATTCTCCCAATTGCATACTTCACAAATATCAAATAAACAGTCCTCATCTAAGGTAAAATTATGGCACACCATACATTCTTTCATGCCGTCTTTAATTCTTTGGTTCTCCATGTATATCCATCTGCTCCTCCCAATATAAAAGTCCATCTTTAGGTTTATAAAAAGTTTCAATAGCCCCATTGGGCTTAGCTTTAGCAAAAATATTTTTCTCTCTATCATACCTAAATACAAAACTGTTTTTATTAGTAAAACCTAAGATGC
>JALOBF010000051.1 GCA_023228385.1 Bacilli bacterium | reverse complement strand
ATTCCACCGATCCATCCCATAACATTGTCATGTTCATCGATAGCAATTCGGCAAATTCTATCCACATTTAAGCATTCATTAACTTCTTCCAATGCAGATTCTAGATTGCACCATACATGCGGACAAATGTCTTTAAAGCCATTTACTAACAGCTGAGCTGCTTGGCTAATATACCTATCATCTTTTTGTTTCATTGATTTTATTATCATAAATTATCCTTATAAATTATATTTTTAATTTCAAAAATTGTATAATAAGTAAAGAAGAAAAAGTAAGTTTTCTCTATCTTATAATCAATTTATCATACAAATTAAAGTTTATACAATATGTTTTTGTTTTTTCTCTTAGCATCATATTCTATCTATTTTGCAGTATTTCAAAATATATGCAGTCGCCAATTGATACCAATTATTTATCAATTTTAACTCAATAAATTTTATAAAGAAATTCGTAATTTCATAAGTTTTGTTATCCTCCCATTAGTTTATTTGATACTCATAATACCATTATAACATAACTTAGTCTCTATATAAAAACTGTCTTACTAAATCAGTCCATCCCAAAAATTAGTTTAATATATAAGTTTCTAAAGTCTCCTCTATCTTTAAATCAAAAAGATCAATTATATACATTGCAGCTTTATCTGTATCATCGGCTTCAAATTCAATAAATTGATATTTTTGAAAAATTTCTCTAAAACACATATATAAAAAATCATTATTGATTTTATCATTGATTCCAACATAACCTACCTCTACATTTTCAGAGTCAATTAAATAGGATAATATATATGATATGATTTTTCCCTCCTTCATTTCAACAAACGAGTAATAATAATCAAGATTACTTAATATATAATCTTTCCACTTTTCTCTAGTTATGTCCACTGGATTAATAGCTTTATGATTAAAGGTATATACCTTAAGTGATTCATCAACTAATAATTCAATCAAATCATCGGATAATTCTTTAACCCTAAATATATAATCATTGTTCTCATTAATTATTTTGGTAAAATCTATACTATCTCTATTAAAATTTAAGATATATGTTTTTCTTGCTAAAATAAACTTTAATTTTTTAACTAAATTAACAGCATATTTATTATCTTTATATATTTGTGTTTGTAATTTCTTTTTACCCACAAATGTCATTAACTTTATTAATAATTTTGTAGCTATCCCTTTATTACGATAAATCGGATCTACATAAGATGATATGTACATTCTATTGGGATGATTATTATTCACCCAAGCCCCAGCTATACCTATTAATTTTTTATCCTCATTCTTAAATACATAATGTACTAATTTATTAATGCTTGGCAACATATACTCTTCACTTTTTTCAAAATTTCCAATTTCCATTAAAAAATCGTCAATTGGAAAAGTGATTCCGGTAATTCTTCTTTCAACCTCAGGAGTAAAAGCAATTTTTTTCTTAATCGAGCTTTTTCTTGTAGGTTCTTCAACCATGTGTTTTTGGAGAATACGGATTTGTACTTCATCTGTTTCGTTAGATATTTCCATTTTCTTGTCCAAATATTCATTAATATATTTGTTCACAGTATTGCGGGCAATACCTAATTCCCGAGCTATCGCACGACGCGATGAGCCATTCTTAAACATAATAATAATGTCGTTTTTGTTGATAATATTAATCACCTTTACTTCACCTCGTATAGTTTACTTTTCAGTATATACGAGGTATATAATATCATATGGGTGGTTCAATTTCATGTTGTCGTTTTCGTTAATTTTGGCGCAATTTCAGTTTACCATAAACAAACTAAGTGTTTTCATTTAAAACATCTATCTTTAAATTAGTCTATTTAAAAATCTAAATCATTATTGATAAGTCTCAATTCTGTTTCAAACTCAAACAATAAATTTGAGTATTGATATCGCATAACAAATATTGTTTTATACTTTTTTATTTACGCTTTGTAATACAATTTTTACTAAAACTACCCGTATAGCCTATTTTATACCGTTGCAATTTTTAATATAATTATAGGGTAATTTAGATACACAGTAAAGCTGTATTGAGATGTATTTTTTTCAAAAGTCTAATCGTAAATTCATTTGGTTCACCAAAATCAATAATATGAAGTTCCGTGTAATCCAAACTATAATTTGATGTTAAAAATGTCGATATTCCGCTTCTCTCTTATAGACTTATACAATTTAGATAATATTCACATAAGTCAAACAGTCTTTTATAGAATGCGTGATTGCTAATCTTCTTATTGTTTTAAGGATTACAGCGGTTCTTCGATATACCATTTATATGATGAATCTTGATAGCAAACTGTTTCTAACTATGTCATTAAAAAATAACCCTATCTAATTGATAAATCCACTTCTCTTTAAATGCTAGAATATATAAACTTTAAAAAAATAACCTAACCTATATAAATATTTTTGTTATGCCATTCTAAGTAATGCAAATCTGGTTGATGCTCCTTGTACTCAGGTAATATAATCAGTTGTTTTCCGTGATGAGCATAATATTCTTTACCGTTACCATAATCTTCTTTTATCCGATGACTAACCACAACATATAGATTCTTATCGATAGTAATATACCCTCGGTCAAAAAGAGTGTGGAAATCTCTCCTTAATAACAATCCGTTTTTAACTTCATGAGGTCCTTCTAAGCTATATGGCCTTATATGAGCGGCTTCTAAAACCGGAAGAGTTTTTTCTCCGGTAATAGCACATCTTCTTTTATATGCATTTGTTACCAAAACTTTAAAAGCGCCTTGTCCTAATCTTGGTTTTATCTTTAATTCCTTACCATATCTATTTTCTGATATAGTTTGTGGATTGTAATCATTAAATTCCATCATTCTCAGCCTTTCCAAGATTATTTCAAACAACTCGCTTCCATACTCACTAGATATATCATACGTTTTACCTTGAACTATATTCTTGCTCCAATCTTTCGGTACAGGTATCCAATCCTTCTCTTCAAAATAAAAAACTGGAGAAAGAATAACGCAACCGATATTAGGATTATTTTTTAATAATTCTTTTTTTCTATATTTTTTTATTTTAAATTTAAGTTCATCTAGACTTCTCACTCCATTTTCTATACCAAATGCTTCCCAAGCTAATGAAGAAGGTAAAATAGAGAAATCCACAAAGAAACCTCCACCAACAATATAATCATAAGGACTATGGAGTTTAAATAAAAACATATCATTTATATTCAAAGCTTTAAAATTCTGACCGGATGGCCGCCAAAAATTCACTTCCTCACAATTTGCCTTCTTAACGGTGTTAAACCAATCGTTATCAGTTACTCCAACAAACATCTTCATCATAACATCACTTCCCATACCTGTTTTTATTTTAACATTTTCTGTCAGCATTTGCAATTATTTTATAAAATATCGGTAATTTCATTTATTTTAATAAAATCATATTGCTTTTTTTTTTAATTCAAGCGGCAATTTTATATAGATTCTTCAATATTCTTATGGTATAATATACATAAATAGTCAGAATTTATCAAAAAAGAATTTTTTTATTATAATTTGATATTATTGCATGCTTCCTTTCAAAAAACAATAATCGTATGCATAAATAATTGCTATAATGTAATTATGGCATTTAAAAGTATGATATATAATACAAAGGTGATGATGATATGTTGATTTATACCAATACTAAACAAGGATTTTGCCAAGATGTTATAAATGGAATTATTGCGGACAAAATTGTTGATAGATTCCGAGAAATCGGTTTTAATCACAACAATCCAAAAGAATTTCTGGCTTGGGACAATTCATTAACTTATATGAATATGGTTTTAAATGATGATGCGATTGCTCATGATATAAATGTTGCAATCGAATACCAAATACCTCAAACTTCAAAAAGAGTTGATTTTTTAATTACGGGAATCGATGAAAATGAATCTAAACATATTATAATTATTGAGTTAAAACAATGGGAAAAGGCGGAGAGAACATCAAAAGAAGATTTAGTAACAACATATATAGGCAAAAATATTAGGCCTGTTCCTCATCCGTCATATCAGGCATATTCATACGCTAAAACAATAGAAAACTTTAACGAAGCATTTCAACAAGAAAATATCTTTATGCACCCCTGTGCCTATTTGCATAATTATCGCGAAGAATATCGCAATGAAATCGATAATCCATTTTATCAGGAAATTATTGAAACATCACCTCTATTTCTCAAAAAAGATGCTTTAAAACTTAGGGAATTTATCAAAAGATTTGTTGAAAAGTCAGATAAAGGTGAATTACTTTATAAAATAGAACACGGAAGAATAAGACCAAGTAAGATGTTGCAAGATGCTTTAGTCAGTATGATTAAAGGAAATGAAGAATTTGTTATGCTCGACGAACAAAAAGTCGTCTTTTCTACAATTAAAAGCACCGTTGAAACAGCAATCAGTAAAAAAGAAAAATACACAATTATAATTCAAGGTGGTCCGGGAACCGGTAAAACGGTGGTTGCCATTAATCTTTTAACAAGTCTTAAGCACTTAAATGTAAATTATATTACAAAAAACGCAGCTCCGCGAAATGTCTATTTCCATAAATTAAAAAGAGGGAACTATAAATTAGGTTTTATCAAAACACTATTTAAAAGTTCGGGTAGTTTTGTCAATGCTGAGAAAAACACATTCGATTGTTTATTAATAGACGAAGCACACCGATTAAACGAAAAATCGGGATTGTTTTATAAAGGAGAAAACCAAATAAAAGAATTAATAAATGCCGCCTATGTGTCAGTATTCTTTATTGATGAGGATCAAATCGTTACAACAAAAGATATTGGTTCAGTAAATGAAATAAAAAAATGGGCCAAACGATTAGGCAGCAGAGTATTGGAAGGCGATGAATATCTATTAGCGTCACAATTCCGCTGCAATGGCAGCAAGGGCTATATTGCTTTTCTTGATCATATTTTAGGAATCAGAGAAACGGCTAATTATGACGGTTTTGATTATCAATATGATTTCAGAATCTTCGATTGCCCAAATGAAATGAAACAAGCGCTAAGACTAAAAAATAACATTAATAATAAATCAAGAATGTTAGCAGGTTATTGCTATAATTGGATTACTAAGAATAATTTTAATGATGACATATATGACATTGAATTAATCAATGGGTTTCAGGCCAAATGGAATTATAACAATACCAATACTTGGGCGATTGATGAGGGTACTTTTGATCAAGTTGGTTGTATTCATACATCCCAAGGTTTAGAATTTGACTATGTCGGTGTAATAATCGGTAAAGATTTACGATATGAAAAGGGGAAAGTAATAACCGATCGAACCAAAAGAGCCAAAACAGATCAAAGTTTGCGCGGACTTGGGAACAATGAAAAATTGGCCGATAAAATTATTAGAAATACATACAAAACATTATTATCCCGCGGTCTTAAAGGATGCTTTGTTTATTGTGAAGACAAAGAATTGTCTCAATTATTAAAATCGAAATTCTTAAAAGTATAAGCAAAAATAGTCACTTCTTTTAGCAAAGAAAGTGACTATTTTTTATCGATTTATTAAGTCTATTGTTATTCATATGGTCCGATTTCGAATATTAACTACATTATCATTCTTTAAATCCGAAATCCTTCTACAGGTCCATTGGGCCCATCAGCTGGTGGTTTAATTTTTTCTATATGCTCCTCTCCTGCGCTACGCTTATCTTCACAGGAATTGATTGTTTTTTTATATTATTATTATTATTCATATCAAAAATCTATTTATAACTCATTCTTACCGATATATCCCCGTAATCACACCCTCCACCCTTTCTACAATGCCTAAAATTATCGCTATTTCGGCTGAAGATGTTAATAAATAATCGCTTATATTTTGTTCAACCACTCTTTCGCCGTCATTTAAGTTAACAATATAATTAATCGATAATGTATCAAGCCGAGTACCGACCATTTGTTTTGTTAAAACGACCTGACCGTCAATTGCGAGTACCTCCCGACCGTTAACATTAATATAGGCCCGGGTTAGGCGGCTGGCATAATCGGGGTCATCATAGTAGAAAGTAACTTGAAAGAATAAATCATGTTCATAAACTGTAAACCGAAGATTGGAAGGCGACCGCTTTAAAGTTTTAATTCTGCCGTCAACAAAAAGTGTGTTTAATACTCCTTTGCTGTTGCGATATTTAAAAATATAATAATACTCCGTATTACGCTCTAAGCCAGAAAATGTAACTTCTTCTGAATCGATTCTTCTTGATTCACCATTTAATTCAATATATAATTCTTTAATATCATGATTGTTAGCGGCAATAAGATCAGCGGATAGCGTTAAGGTGTCTTCGGTTTGAATAAACCTATAGTCAATCTGCGGCATCCGGACGGCAAGAAGCAAACAATTCGCATCGGACCGCTCCCGGCCGTCAGACGGCGAGTTTACTACAACGAATTCACCGTCTTTACGGATAAGCATGGTTGAGGATCCGCCGCCGTCAAGGTTGTATGCATCGGTGCAATCATATTTTTTCATGATTGCCGCCATCTCATCGCCGTATACGCCTTCCATCCCTTTAACCGCTTGGCGACCGTCAATGACCGCCATAACGATTGTACCGTCGGCGCGAACACCGACCGTCGTCCGGGGATGACGGGCTTGCAAAACAGAAACCGTACTTTCCAAATATTCACTTTTTTCCAAAAATTTTCCTTGATAACCGGTGGCATTATCAATCATGCTGAGCGGACCGGTAAATTCAAATTGAGTTCTGACCTTTACCCCAATATCAAGAACAGATGCGGCTTGACTGCTATTAGTAACGATGGCAAACTGTCCCCGCTCCAAAGTAATCGGCTTTGTTGTAGAAATTACCCCTTTCCCGTAAAAATCATTTTGATTATTGGGAAGGGCGAGTTCGGCCGTTTCAATAAAAAATCCTCGGGCGCCGCCCAACGGTACCGCTTTTGGTATATAATGATGGTCATCATCATAATAACCGAAAAACACCGCTGTTTCGTCATTGCCGGGCGCCTCATTTATTTTCTCGACATCAAACTCAGCAATAATCATATCATTGTCATCATAAACGGCAAGCTTTATAAATTGGGTTCTGATGTTTTTACCGCCGCTAATTAAAGTATTGGTTGAACCGTCATTGGTAAAACCAAGCACATTGGTTCGAACCGTCGTTTTATAAAACTCGCCTTGAGTTACCACCGGATTATGCGTTTGATAAGGCAAACCGTTTAGCACGCCGTTGATATCGAAAAAGTCGCCATTTACGGCGGCGATGACCTTCCATTCAGGATTTTCCTCTTCAAAGCGTTCCGCCAAACTTCTTACTGAAGTCAGGGTCCACCGATTATTGCGCAAATTAGCATAATTTATTATTTTTGCGTTGGTTGCGGTTGGGACTTCCAAAACATTAACTTGTTGCGAAAACTCAACATTTCCCCGAATCGTCGTTGCCAAATCGGTATAATGACTAATTTCGTGTCCCAAATCATCTTGTGCAATTCGTTCGCGGATATAATAGCCGGCACCGCCGGTTGTCGTAATATCTTTTTCTTCGCCAAATACCGGTTTTGATAAAGGTAAAACAAGACTAACAAAAACCGCTAATATTAACCATATAAATTTTATTGTTTTTTTCATCTATCGGTCTTTATTGGTATATTTCTTTTAAATATTCATTTATATAATTAGGGATATATTGAATCTGGGCTTCGAAGTTCCGATGGTATTCAATGTCCGGAGTATTAATCTGTACAAAAATATTCTTGCCATCATTAAGATTATAATAGTATTCAACAAAAAGCCCGCTGATGCGATTACCGATTTTGCTTTTCATAACCCGCATTTCGCCTTTGTAGAAACTGGCCAATTTGCCGTTTATCCCTAAATAGGCAATATCCAGCGTTGAAGCTTTATCGGGGTCGTTATAAAGGACGGTAATTTTAAAATATTCTCCGTCTTCATTAATCACAAGCCCTAAAAACTCCGGCATTCGTTTTAATGTTTTTTGCTTGCCGTCGGTGGCAATCCAAATCATTTCTCCTTCGCTGTTGCGATAATAAATCCGATAGGGATATTCGGTATTGGGATTTAGTCCGGTAAAACTAACTGTGCCGGCTTGAACTTCTTTTAACTCGCTCCCGATTTTGATATATAAATGGGTAATATCATGATGGTTTTCATTAATAATATTAATGTTAAAGGTAAGGGCATCAATCTGCATATCGCTAACTTCAACTTCCAGTTTCGGATCCTTTACCACAATTAATAAGCAGTTACTGTCGGTCCGTCCGTTTTCGTTGCCGTCTGAAGGTGAGTTTTGAATTATAAATTGACCGCCCTGACGAATTATCAAAGTCGAAGAGCCGCCGCCGTCGAGATTATAGGCTTCGACACAACCGTAACTTTTCATAATTACGGCCAGTTCGGTATGATCGGCTCCATACATTCCTTTCCCCGCCTGACGGCCGTCAATCACCATCATCACGATCGTACCGTCGGCTTTCCGGCCGATTACCGTCCGCGGAGCGCGGTTAGCCAGATTAGCCTTAAGATTAGCCTCGCCATTATCCATAATTGTATCGCCGCAACCGGTAATATCGGTGGCGTCGTTATAATCCCCGATATATTCAAATTGACAGCGGATTCTGACTCCGACTGCCAGCGCCGCTTTAACCGCTTCATTATCGGTAACAAGGGCAAATTGTCCTTGACTAAGCTCTTGGGGAACAACGGAAGAAATAACGCCCCGACCGTAAAAATCATTGGCATTGTTGGGCAGGGCCAGTTCCGCCTCCCGAACAACAAAACAACTGGCGCCCTCGTTTACATTAAAACTAACCGGTACAATATTATGCTCTGCATTATAGGTCGCAAAGTAAAGAGCCGTTTCGCCGGTTCCGGGGTCAGTATTAAGTTTTTCGATATCAAACTCGGAAATAATCGCTCCGTCCTCATTATAAACGGCCAGGCGAATATATTCGGTTCTTTGGATCGTTTCATTTCCGATTAAAGAATCTTCCCGACCGTCGTTGGTTAGGCCGACCTGGCGACCGGTAGTCGTTTTATAATACTCACCGCCCGATACCATAGCGCCGCTGGTTTGATAGGGTAAATTCCCATTACCGCCGATATCAAAAAAATCGCCGTTAATGGCACCGATAACCTTCCAACCGGGATTTTTGCTTTCGTAATCGGCAATCATTCCTTTTACGGTCGTTAAAGTCCATCGATGATTGTTAAGATTAGCCCAAGTCGTAACTCTGACTGTATCCGATGACGGAACTTCAAGAATATTGACTTTTTGTGAATAATACTCCCCGGGCACGACCAAATCACTCTTGCCGCCTAAACCGTCGGCATCATAACCCTGAAGCGATGTTGAAGTAAAACCGTCCAATTTTGTATGTTTTACCCCATAGGGCAACTCATTATCCGCTAATATCTCGTTTACCGAAAAGCGGGCACCGGCAAACTCCGCGGCACCGTCTTCCGCATAAACC
>JALOBF010000050.1 GCA_023228385.1 Bacilli bacterium | reverse complement strand
TGATTGTGATTTTACCACTGCCGGGCACTAAGCGAACCCGGGCAACGGAACTTTTGCGTCTTCCGGTACCAAAATATTGTACTTTTTCCATAATTACCTCCTAACCTTCAACTCTTCGGGTTTTTGAGCCTGATGGGGATGATCCGGTCCGACATATACATAAAGTTTACGATACATCGCATCGCCCAACTTATTTTTAGGCAACATCCCTTTAATTGCTTTTTCCAATACCTTTTGCGGCTGACGGTTTAACATTTCCGCAGCAGTCCTTTTCTTTAAGCCGCCGGAATAACCGGAATGGCGATAATAAATTTTATCATAAAGTTTATTACCGGTTAAAACCACTTTTTCCGCATTTATAACAATAACATAATCACCGCAATCGACATGCGGAGTAAAACTCGGTTTATGCTTGCCCCGTAAAATGGCGGCGATTTCCGTGGACAGACGTCCAAGTACGGCGCCTTCGGCATCAACAACAAACCATTTTCTTTCAATTGTATTTTTGTTTGCCATGTATGTTTTACTCATTTTTTCCTCCTGCATTAATATATCAAGCGTGGATTCTTGATGGTTTGTACAGGGCATCAGTGGGATATGCAACGAATGTATAATACTATATTCCAATTCAAAAGTCAAGATAATTATTTGGTTTTTTTAATAAAAAAGCGCCATAACCGTTCTTTATCTTCTCCGGCATAATCAATGTTAATCCTTTTGGCACTGATGATTTCTTTACAAATATAGCCGTCGTCAATTAAATATATATTACGGCTTTTGACCAGATCAAGACCGTTGTGATTTTTATCGATACCCATACTTTTAGTCAGTTTACCGGGGCCGTCTAATCTAGGCTTTTCATTATCAAGCGATTCGGCGCCCCGAATCAACACCGCTTCGGGCACCCCTTCTATATTCGCTACAATATTAAATAAATAATATATTCCGTAAATTAAATAAACATAAATATAACCGCCGTCGCGATACATCACTTCGGTTCGGGCCGTTTTCCGATTATTATATGAATGAGCAGCTTTATCGGTAATGCCGCCGTAAGCTTCAGTTTCAATAATCCGACATCGCCTGATAACACCTTTTTGGTGAACACAAATTATTTTGCCTAATAAAGATTTCGCCAGTAAGACCGCATCCTGACGATAAAACTCCCGGTCCAATCGCATCATCATATTTTACGTTATGACCCGCCGAAAAAACAAACCGTGAATCTGCTTGATTTCCGTATAAATAATAAAAACATTTTCATCAATCTGTCGGGCAAGATGCGTATATTCTTCGGATTCAAACTGCGAACATACCGCCGACAATACCCAACGTTGTTGTTGACTGTAACCGCCGAGCACCGAATAAATTGTAATGCCATGTCTAAATCTTTCGATTAAAGCTTGGCGCATTTCTTCTTTTTTCGTTGTTACTATTTCGATTTTTAAATAATTATAAACCGTATGAATCTGATTTAACACCATCATCGTAATAATCAGCCGGATGATTGTATAGATCGCTATTTTCAAACTGCCGACAAAGGCAGAAGCCAAAATAATCAAAGAATCGATACTGAGCGAGATGGCAACAAAAGGCAAATTTTTTTTAAATGTTAAAAACTGACTGATAATATCCAGACCGCCCGTTGATGAACCCGAACGCAAAGCTATTCCTTGTCCCACCCCACAAAACAATCCGCCCAAAAGGGCAAGGGTAAGGATACTTCCCGGTTCAAGTTTACCGGTCTCATCAATAAAAACGGATATAAATGGATTCACACCGTTTATTCGTAAAATATCCAAAGCGGCGATAACAAGAACTTGTAGGATTACCGAAGTTAAGGAAAACACAGCGAATCTTTTGCTTACTCCCCGCCACCCGATAATAAAAAGGGGAATATTAAGAATAGCAATAAATATACTTTTAATTTGGGGAAGTTTGATGAAATTGGCAATCAATTGGGAAATGCCGGTTATTCCCCCCGCATAAAACTCGCCTAAATCGAGTATCCAGACAACTGCCGTCGAATAAATAACGGCGCCGGCAACAAGGCCGCCGATAGCTCTGGTATTTCTTTTTTTTAAAATGTCATTAATTTTACTCATAGTTCTCCTGATGTCCTTTATATTTCTTTTTATAATTACCAAAGGGAAATTCAATCTTAAATAAAATTGTTCCTAAAATACACACTAGTATACTGGCAAGTATCATTGCCTGAGAAAATGTTTCACTGAAAAGATTATGGCTTAAACCGATATGACCGGCGGCAATCGGCACAATTACAGTGCACGATATTAAAACCATCGAAGGAATAATCGTATTTAAATTATACCATTTCAGCAACATTAATACCGGCAATTCAACTAGCAAATAGGCAAAGAAAAGAATGACAACTAACCATATATTAGAAACATCTTGTATAAAATGCAAAATGTCGATTCTTGTTCCGACAAGAATAAAAAACATTGGTGCAAAAACCCCATAAATAATCCGGGAAAGGCTGGTGACAACTTCTTCGGAAAACTGAGTATGACGAACAAACATTCCGGCAAAAAACGCTCCGAGAATATATTCGCCGCCGCTATAATCGCTTAAGAAAACCAAAAACAAAATCAATACAATAATCACTCTGGTCACAAGATGATCAATACCTTCGGCAATCTTATCAAAGATTTTACCGATTTTATATTTTCTGATAACCCGATATAAAACAAGAATAATAGCAAGCAGCAAGAATATCACAGCATACTTACGATCAACTTCAAGCGCAATCATTAATACCGTTAAAAATCCGATTGAAACAATTTCCGAAAGATTGGCGATTGTCGCAATAATTTTTCCTATCACCGTTTCTAATAAATTTTCATTGTGTAAAATCGGAACAACCATTGCCGCGAAAGTCGAAGCGAAAACAAAGGCTAAAAGGATAATGCCCAAAATCTGATTGTTGGCAAAAAAACGATTGATGCCAATAGAAATAATAACCGAAAAAAGATAAGTCAATATGGAAATAAATAGAGCCGTCCGAAAAATATTAATATGGCGGGTACTGCTTTTTTCGGCATCTTCCGCAATAACTTCTTTAAAAATATCAAAGTCAACTTCGTATCCGCTTAAAAACATTATCATCGACAAACTGAGGACATATATTCCCGCGGCTACTTGTTCAAACCGGAGTTCGGCGAGATAATTATTAAACCAACGGGCAATAAGCAAACCTATTAATATTTCTATGGCAAAGGTCGGTAAAAATTTTAATTTGAATATCGATATTAAAATACTGGAAATAGAGGCTAATCCCAATAATATAATTATCGGAATAAAAAATCCGGTTACATATTCGCTTGCCAATACCATCATTTAATTTACCTTGGAATAAGAATTATGTTTTTTAACTTCGAGAACTTCAAGCGGCAAATTATCGCCTTCGGCCGTTAAAATCATCCCTTCCGATAAATACCCCCGAATTTTAACCGGTTTTAAATTGGCAACAACAATTAACTTTTTACCGATTAAACTTTCCGACGGATAAGACTCTGCCAGTCCGGAAACTATTTGCCGGACTTCACTCTCTATTTTTATTTTTAGAATTAAAAGTTTGTCGGACTTCGCCATTTTTTCGGCTTCAATTACTTCACCCACACGTAAATCCAGTTTATTAAAATCATCAATATTAATTAAAGATTTTAAATCGGCGGTTTGGTTTTTCTTTAATTCTTCTTCAATATCCAAGCGTTTAAATAAGATTTTCGGTTCGCGCGCTACTTGAACTGACTTTGTTTGTCCGTAATGAAGATAACGAAAATCCTGGACGGAAAGGCCGATTTCCTTAAACATCGTTTCGGCAGTATCGGGAATAACCGGCCAGAGCATAATTGCCGTTAGCCGTAAGCTCTCATATAAATGATATAGAATTGAATTAAGTTCGGCCAAACGAGAATCAAACTTCGCCACAACCCAGGGCGTTGTTTCATCGATATATTTATTGGTTCGATTAATTAATTGCCATAGTTCGTTCAATCCAGTTTGAAAACGGAAATTGGCGAAACTGTCTAAATATTTTTTAATAGTTTTATCAATTACATTTTCCAGGTCCGGATCGCCGGCATAATAATTATGTTCCGGTTTTTTTAGTTTGCCGGAAAAATATTTATTAATCATGGTTAAAGTTCGGTTTAAAAGATTACCCAAGTCATTGGCCAGATCGGCATTGTATTTTTCAATAAAACGGTCGTAGGAAAAAACACAATCGTTACCAAGCGGCATCTCCTTTATTAAATATAATCGCAGGGCATCAAGACCGTATCGGGCGATTACTTCCCGCGGATAAATAATATTGCCGACCGACTTCGACATTTTTCCTTCTTTCATTAAAACCCAACCATGAGCGTAAAGCTTAAACCGAATCGGTACATTCAGTGCCATTAACATAATCGGCCAATAAACAGCGTGAAAACGAATTATATCTTTACCGACAACATGAACAATCTTTTCGCCGTTAACCCAGTATTTCTGATAAAGGCTGTCATTATCGCTCAAATACCCCAAAGCCGAAAGATAATTACTTAAAGCGTCAATCCAAACATAGATAATATGTTTAGAATCGGCCGATACCGGAATCCCCCAACGAAATGAAGTCCGACTGACCGCCAAATCCTCAAGCCCCCGTTCAATAAACGAAACCACTTCATTACGTCTGGTTTCGGGTTGAATAAAATCTGGATTTGTTTTTATATGTTTAAGCAATTGATTCTGATATTTCGATAACCGTAAAAAGTAACACTCTTCCTGAACTTTGCGCGTCGGCTTTCCGCAGTCCGGACAAGTACCGTCTTCATTAAGTTGAGTTTTAGTAAAAAAGGCTTCGCAAGAAACACAATAATCTCCTTCGTAAGTTCCCAGATAAATATCCCCTTTTTCCTGAAGACTATTAAAAATTTTTTGCACAACCCGAATATGACGGTCTTCGGACGTTCGGATAAAATCATTGTAACTGATTTTCATATCTTTCCATAGTTGTTCCGTGGTTTCGGCTAATTCGTCGACAAGCTGCTGCGGCGTTTTGCCGGCGGCCGTTGCCGCTTCTTCTATTTTCAGACCGTGTTCATCCATACCGGTCAAAAATAAAGTATCATAGCCTAAAGAACGATGAAAACGGGCAAACACATCACAGGCAATGGTTGTATATGAATTGCCGATATGAACATTGCCGCTGGAATAATATATCGGTGTGGTGACATAACATGTTTTTTTCATAATAAAACCTCTTTTTAATTATTATTTAAAATTTTTTACTTTATAGAAGGCTTATATCGGTTGTTTTATTAGTTTTACCATAATAATTTAAATATTTCATATTTTTCAAGCAAATCGGTATTATTGTCAATTAGCGCTTCTTCAATCGGTATCACCGCGATTTTGCCTTTGCGATAACATACACAATGATGGCTTTTCCCTTCAATTAAAGCCGCGACGGCTTTAACCCCCATCATCGAAGCATAGACCCGGTCCCGAACCGTAGGGGAACCGCCCCGCTGAATATGACCTAAAACCGTCGCCCGCGCTTCAAAAGGGGTATTTTCGGTAACCTGCCGGGCCAGTTCTTCAACACTGACCATATTTTCCGCAACAACAATAATGGCATGGCGTTTACTTTGAGCGGCTTTTCTGACATTATCGATAACTTCCTGCAAGTCAATTCCGAACTCTTTACATATACATACTTCGGCACCAACCGCCATCGCGGTCCAAATTGCAATATCACCGCAATTACGTCCCATCACTTCGATAATACTGCAACGGCGATGACTGTTTGAGGTATCCCGCAATTTATCAACGGCATCAACCGCGGTATTAATGGCCGTATCAAAACCGATTGTATAATCGGTTCCGCCGATATCATTATCGATTGTTCCCGGAACACCGACTACCGCCATTCCCATATTACTTAAGTCCAGACCACCGCGATAAGAACCGTCACCGCCGATAACTACCAATCCATCTATTTGATATTTATGCAAATTATCAAGAGCCATCTGGCGGACTTCTTTACGGTCAAACTCTTTAAGCCGGGCCGTTCCCAAAAAGGTACCGCCTATTCTCATTTTTTCCGAAACCGATTTACGATAAAGCCTTTCGATTCGGTTTTCATACATTCCCAGATAACCGTCATGTATCCCGAAAACTTCTAAACCTTTCGCTATCGCCGCTCTGGTAACGGCTCTAATTGCCGCATTCATTCCCGGAGCGTCACCGCCGGATGTCAATACGCCTATTCTTTTAATCATATATTTACCTCTTATCTATCATTTCTAAATACTGTATGATATATTGTATTTTATTTTCTCTAATTTCTGTTTTCCCCTGAGCAAGATATATCATTCCTTCCGCCAACGAATGTTTATATCTTTGATAATTGGCCGGAAACAGCACCGCTTCTATTTGATCAGAATCATCATAAATTCGTAAAAATGCCATTTCTTCATTTTTTTTCGTTATTATCGGTTTTATGCTTTGAATGGCAAACAGCGTTTTTATATAATTACCTAACGGTAAAGACCCTAAATTTTTTAAACCGTAGCGATTAACGATATCTTGATATCGGTTAAAAAGACTAAACTGTAAATTAAACCCCAATGCTTCCCGCTCATAAAAAGAAAGTTCTTCATAATTGTATTCTTCTTTACCGTATGCCTTGGTAATAAGTTCATCATCGGCAAAAAGCGGCTGATATTTCACAAAGTTAAGCGTACTTTCATATTCTTCCGCCATTTGTTTTCGCGGCAATGAAAACTCATCCAAAGCCCCGGCCCAAATCAAAGATTCCATAACCCGACGATTTACAATATTGGCACTGCGGGCAATAAAATCCTTATAAGAACGAAAAAGACCGTTTTTATTTCTTTCCTCAAGCAAATTGCCTAAAGTAATGACGCCGATATTTTGTACGCCTAAAAGCGAGTAATAAATACCACCATCCTTCACAACAAACCGATCCTCACTTTTATTAATAGACGGCGGATACACTTTTACTTTTTTCTTACGGCAATCATTGATATAATTTTTAATCTGTTCAATACTGCCGACACTATGCGTCATTAAAACCGCCATAAAATAACGATAATATCTTCTTTTTAAATATGCCATTTGATAAGCAATTAATGAGTAAGCAGCGGAATGACTTTTATTAAAACCATAATTCGCAAAGCGTACAATATAATCATACACTTTATTACTGACGTCTTCAGGATAGCCGCCCCGCTTACTGCTTGAAACAAAGCGCTGCCGTTCCGCCGCAAGCACCGGTGCGTCCTTTTTGGAAACAGCCCGACGCAGGATATCGGCCATACCCAAAGTGTAACCGGCAAATTTTTGAGCAATCATCATAATTTGTTCCTGGAAAACAATCGTGCCGTATGTCGGCTCAAGAATTTCTTTTAAATCGGGATGAAGATAATCGACCGTTTCTTGACGGAATTTCCGCCGAATAAAACTCGGAATCATTTCCATCGGCCCCGGGCGATATAAAGCATTGGCATAAACAATATCCATAAAACAAGACGTGCGAAGTCCGACCAATACTTTTCTCATTCCCGATGATTCCAATTGAAAAATACCGTCGGTATCGCCTTCAGCAATCATCCGATAGGTATGTTTATCATTAAGCGGAATTTTTGTTATGGAAAAATCAGGATCTTCCGTTTTAATGGCAGCAATTACTTCTTCAATAATAGTCAGATTCTTAAGCCCCAAGAAATCAAACTTGACAAGTCCGATTGCGCTTAAATCATCGGCTTCATACTGGGTTTGAAAAAGACCGTTAATACCCGGCTGAAGGGCTGTATAATTCACCAACTCTTCATCGGCCATAATGATTCCCGCCGCGTGGGTTGAAAGATGCCGGGGTAAGCCTTCAATTTTTTTTACGATATCCACTAAATCTTTTACTTTCGGGTTGGTGGCAACCAGTGCCCGAAACATTTCGTTTCCGGTTAAAATTTCCTCTAGCAAAGCGTTGGCCGCCGGAACATACTTTAAAATTTCATTAAGCTCTACCTCGCTGAATTTTCGAACCCGGGCCACATCCCGGATGGCCAGACGGACACCGAAAGTACCAAAAGTCGATATATGTGCTACCCGATTGGCCCCGTATTTAACCAATACGTAACGAATTACTTCATCGCGTTTATTATCGGGAAAATCAATATCGATATCCGGCATCGTAATCCGTTCCGGATTTAAAAAACGTTCAAACAATAAATCATATTCGATCGGATCAATATCGGTAATGCCAAGAACATAACCCACGAGCGATCCCGGTGCCGAACCCCGACCCGGTCCGACCAAAATATCATGCTTTTTGGCATATCGGACAAAATCATAAACTATCAGAAAATAATCACAAAAACCCATTTTATTGATAATATCCAATTCATATAAAAGACGATCTTTATATTGGGCAAAGTCAACCGAACGGTTCTTTAGTCTTTTGTTTAAGCCTAATTTGCTGAGTTCGGTCAAATAAAGATAACTGTCGCCTTGGGCATCGGGATAGACCGGTAAACGATAACCGGAAAACTTTAGCTCCAGGCGGCAACTGGCGCTGATTTCTTGAGTTGCCGCCAACAATTGGGGATAATTTTGAAACTTAAGTGCTGCTTCTTGCGGACTTAAAAAATAACAATTTGTTTCTTTTTCCGTATACGGATATTGATTAATACCTAAATCGATACAGCGCAAAACCTGATAAGCGGCAAAATCATCACGGGAAAGATAAAGGGTTTTATTTAAAGCCGTCGTTTTAATATCATGTTGTCGGGCAAAATCGATTAGATCATCAATATTATTGATGCTGTATTCGGATTGCATATCAATTCCTAAATATATATCGGGAAAAACATAACGGTATTCATCCAAAATGCGGCCCGCTTTTTCGGTTGCCCCCTCCTTATATAATTTAATAACTTCGCTTTCTTCACCGGGGAGAATTGCTAAAAGATCGAAACTGTGTTTCTTAAGAAAATCAAGATCAACCGATCCTTTGGTTTTAGCCCGGCTGGCGATAACCAAAAGGTTTTTATAACCGAATTCACCCTTGCAATATAATAACAATGAATTATAAAAATTGTCGGCAGAATCACAAATAACGCATAACCCGATAATCGGTTTGATTTTCTTTTTCCGACAGGACTGGTAAAACTTATAGGCACCATGCATATTGTTTAAATCGGTAATAGCCAAGGCTTTATAACCGGCGGCTTGAGCCGCCGCCGCCAGTTGACTGATTTTAATGGTACAACCTAACATCGTATATTCGCTATGCTGATATAAATTCACAAACTGCCGCATATCCTTCACCATTAAATAGTATACCATAAAAATACTGTAAATTCTATATAAAAATCTTCTCCAAACGGAGAAGATTGGTTGTGACAAATATCATTTTTTTACCAAACATACCAAAGCAGCCAAGTTAAGATATAGCCGGTAATAACCGCCGCTAAAGTAAACGGTATTCCCATTTTCATAAATGTTTTGGCCCTTA